>NZ_JAEQCE010000005.1:83856-122590 GCF_020738665.1 Microcoleus sp. PH2017_08_TRC_O_A | reverse complement strand
CGAGCGTCCCCGCTCGCGAGTATTGCAATACTCGCGAGCGGGGACGCTCGCACTATTAAATGCAAAACTGAGATGCTCCCCTGCCAACTATCAACTATCAACTGCCAACTGCCAACTGTCAACTGTCAACTGCCAACTGCCAACTGTCAACTGTCAACTATCAACAGTCACCTGTCTTGTGTGTGCTGCAACTCCTTGACAACCGAGATTAAGCGCTTGAGATGAGGTTTGACAACTTCTTGCTGCTCGTGTTCCAAACGGTGAATTTGAGCTTGAACTACAGACAAATCCGGAGTCGATTGGTACGCAGGAGCTTGCACTTGGCTTTGCAGATTAGCCATAACTTTCTGGATTTCCAAAAATCGAGTATTTACTAATTCCCAGTCATCTCGGGTGAGAGCAGTTTCTGTCAAGCTCTTCATCGCACTTTGCAGTTGTTCTATCGCCTGTTCCACAGCTTCGATATTTGTCGGTTGGCCGATCGATAAATCTTGCATTTGTTCCCTCACCTGCTGGCGAACATCGAGCACAGCAGACGCCACAATTTCTTGCAAAGAAGCTACCGACTCTCCCAAACTCAGCAATTGCCGCTCAATATCGATCGACTCCTCAAAAGCTGCATTCCTAGGCAATGCAGCCATTTGCTGGCGCAGCGCTGCAATATCTGCTGACAAATGCCTCCGCAATTTAACAATTACCGTTACCGCCGTTTTTTCGACCTTATTTACAGACTTTTGTACTTGGGCCAATTCCGAAGTTTGATGAACCCGCACTTGCTGCTCGAACCGATACCGATTAGCCACATTCAGCGACAAAGCCAAGGTTAGGGGAGCCACCCCGTAAAAAGCTTGACCAGACACTGCCACCGCCAAGGAACCCAAACCAGAGGCCGCCAGAGAGGCGTACTCTGCCACCTCCAGCCAGTGCCTTTGAGGAAAACTTGGCCTCAAGCGGTTTCTAACAGAGGGGTTTGGCTTCCGCACGGCTCTTTGGGTCATAGTATTTTCTCGTTGTTGGTAAGGTTGCGAGACTGGGTGGAGCATCGATTTATATCCTTTTTTCAGTTATATGTTTTTGATTATTGCCGCGCACTCTTCTATTTTTACCTAATTCAGTAAGTTAAGGATGATTGACACATTATTATGTATTTGCGAGCCGTCTTGCTGTCGCCCACAATTGGGGCTGTTAAAAGCTGAGCCCCAAGGCGCCCTCTATTTTACAGGACGGGGGCGCGATCGCAGGCAGGCGATCGACAATCGCTGCACAGCTCGGTCGATTTGAGATTTTCCATTTTTCGATTTTAGATTAAAACTGCCACCTACTGACGGCGATCGAAGCTTTTAGGCGATCGGTAGTTGCGTTTTTGTTCGTGCATTGGTATAATTTACTTTTTCTCAATTTTTCGGATATAATTTACAGCAAGACTTGACAAATGAAATCAGAAAAACCCGAAAATGCCGATCGGCTCAAGTCTATTCTCAGTATCACAATCTTTATCATCCTCGTCCTAGCAGTCGGCTTTTTAAGCGTTAATTTTATTTCAGCTCTCTATGCTAAATTTGCTTAAAATTAGGACTTACGCATGGGGTTCAGAAACCGGGTTTTTTGCGATAATATTTCGTGAGTTCCACAGAATCGGTAAAAAACCCGGTTTCTTTAGTCGAAGTGCACAATATCAAGGTCGGACACGGGAGTGTCGTGTCCTGACCGTGGGTAGTTTATTATAATTTCAACTGTAAAGATTGTGCTCTGGATCTAGCCAGACAATATAAAAAACATTTTCACTAAAAAATCCATGTACCCTGCCGTATTCATTAGCAGAGATTTGAAACTGGTAGGGCATATTTACTAGCGCAGATTCATTGGGAATTCCGAAGCCATTAGGTTCGGTAGTATTTTGCCAAGCTATGCCATGACAACGCAAACTTTTACTCTGATTATTGATAACTTCTTGAGCATTCAATTGCGACAAATCCCGCAGCCGTCTCAATAGAGATGCTAGATACTTAGCATCTCTACCGCCAATTGAGAACTTATTTTTCTCATCCTGATAATACCTGAAAGAAAAACTAATTCCTTCTGGAATTTGGATATTGACAACCTCTCTCCTTGCCGAAGATGGTTGACTGCGAATCTCTGTATCTTGTCTTTTTTTATGCTTCTTCGATGACACGGCTTTTGTAAAATTTTTTCATTGATTCCTTGGTAATAATAGCATGAGAAGGTTCATCTTTTGGCAACTCACCTCTAGCATTAATCCAAGGATCTTCGCGTCGCACCATCAATTCTAACTCATAGGCATCCCGAAAGAGGTAATCATCGGATAACTCGTCTAAAAACTCTTGTACTTCTTTGGGAAACTCTGGTTTTTCGACTTCTTTCAGAATTGGCTTAAAGTCAAATTGTTCTTTGTATTCATAAAATAAAGCCGGGATAGTCGGCCCGTGTACCCAAGCTTCAAAATCTTCATCAAACAGCGGTGTATCTTCAAAGGCTAAATACCATGCTTGGGCGTAGTACAAGAGTTTTTGTAGCTTGTGGTTGCTGAGGTAGGAGCCTACATCATTCGCGAACCAGATGTAGTAATCAGCGAGTTGGGAGGCTGTTGTGACTGTAGTTATTGTTGTCATATAACTCGACTCAATATGTTTTGTATTTTATGATAGCACAGTCACCCTCTTTTATGATTTGGCGGTTGAAACCGCTACTACACAAACAAAGTCTGCCTCCGCAGACTAAGAAATAAAAGGCTTATTGATATTAGTACAACATCTCGGTTACAATCCTTTGATATACTGCTTCAGTACAGGTGAGAGAGTGTAAAGACTTCCCTGTTTTTCAATCAAACAGCGCCGCGATAGAGATTGCAAGGCGTTTAGCAAATCTGATGATGATATTTGTCCATTTTGGAGCAATTTTGCTAGGTTGACTGGCTGGTTTTCTTTCGCCAACAATGACAGGACTTGTTTTTCTAGTTCGGAAGTGCGATCGAACTGCTCATCTAAAACATCTTTCAAATCTTCCGGCAACAATATGGTATCATCTATTAATAAGTCTGCCACACCGATTCCCAACTCTTGAATCAAAGTCGCCACGCTTTTTAACCATAACGGATTGCCTTGGTAGCGGTGAATCAGTGTTTCGCAGTTATCGATTTCTGTTAATCCTTTATCTCTGAGAATTTTCCGTGCGGCTGCGGTGTCTAAACCAGTGAGTTGTAAGGTACGAATGGGAGTATTTTCGCTTGTGAGTTGAGGAACTTCTTTCGGTGGTTCCCAACCGATTAGCAGAAAGCAACTTTGATGGGATAATTTTTCTATCTGTTTGAATAAAGAGCGATATTCTTCGTATTCTGGTTTATACTTTCCTGCGAATTCGCCGCTACAGAAAAGGTTGTGAACGTCATCTAAGACTACTAAACATCGATGGTTTTGTAAATACTTAATCAGCGGTAAGCGTTTCTGGTTTGTTGGGGATGAATCTGGGTTTTCTGACTGGGAAAAAAGCTGTATTAGGTTAGATTGGAATTTATCGATGGTGGGGAATTCGTCTAGCGTGCACCAAACTGCGTACTCAAACTCGTGTTTGATTTGTTGTACGAGTTGTACTGCTAGGGATGTTTTGCCGATGCCGAGTCGGCCGGTGAGGGTGATGAGGCGACAGTTTTGTTGTAGAATCCAGGTTGTGAGGGTTTGGAGTTCGTGGGTGCGATCGAAGAAATTACCCAACTCCGGCATTTCGCTTAAATCTTGATGTAGAGTTTTGCTTTGTTTTGAGTTAGATGTTTCTTGATTTGGTGGGTGTGAGTTTCTTTGTTCTGGTGGGTGTCTAGCTTCTCCACAATAATTAATATTCCTAATTTGCACAGAGTCTTGTGCAACATTTGATGAGAACAAGGAGACTTGCAACCTCTCTATTGCCGAAGATAAATTTGATTTACTAACATCTTCCCCCAACTCTTCTGAAAGTATTTCCCATAACTCTGCGCCCACTTTCCTCACACTACTTTCCGAACAATCAAAGTCTTTGGCTATGTGCTTGTATGTCTCACGCTCTAGAGTGCCTTTGAGTACCGCTTCCTGTAAGTCGTCTAGGTGTTGACCAGTTTTCTCGAAGACTATGCGATCGGCAAGTTTTAAGGCTTCTTTTAGGCTCATTAGGAAGAGAGAGATGAGTTTTCTGTATTATAGCTCACATTCAGAAACAGTTTAGTACATTTATCTACATTTTTGTACAAAAAATAGATTTGATAGAGTGAAACAGTCAAAAAAACAGTAACAAACTTGAACTTTTTTGACCTCGACAAAGCTTGAATTTTTCAGTAACAATATCAAGGTTCCGATGAGTTAATCAATTTGTACAGGAAAGTCACTATGAAAATGACCAAAATCTTTTCACTTTTGGCAGTGAGTTCGGTGGTACTCGGAACCGCACTCAACGCATTGCCTGCTAAAGCAGAGCGCCTGGAAGCTTTAGACATTCAGCGTTATTGCGTAGATGCTTATCCAGACGGAAAAGTTATCGGTAATCGTCAAGTAACTTCAGGCGGTTGGCATTCCCCACAAATGAGGAATGGGAGAGTTGTTCAACATTTGTGTAAGTATAAATACGTCATAAATACATCAGGTGGCTGGGGTGTTAATGGAAAAGTCGGGGCAGATGGGAAGGTCGTTAGTGGTGAGGCGGGTGGAAACTACGGCGAATCTTGGGAAGAATCTGAGCAGAAAGAAGCACAAATCGAACCATCTTGGGGTTCTGCTTGTAAGCTTCAACAAGGTACATCTAGAGTCAGAATGAATCAGTCGCGAACGAGGATATTTTGTGTGCATCCTTGATTAGTCATGACGAAGGCGTAAACTATTCGCCTAGTTTCAAGATTCAGAAGGTAGATTGTTCATTAAGGGAATAAGAATATGTCTAACGTATGCAGATATTGTCGTCAACACTATGAACCTGGTTTTGGATTTCATGACGGCACAAAATATTGTTCTTCCTCCTGTGCGTATGCAGCAGGAGATGAAAGAAAGGAAAAAGAAAATGAAAATGAAAGACGTGCTAAAATGGCGAGAGAAAGCAGCAGTTATGAGGCACCTTATTCAAATGGAAGCTTTGTTTTGATGCTTTTATTATCTGGTGTTGTTTGGTGGTTGACTGTTTGGAAGTTATTATTATTAGGTTTTTTTCCTAACCATCTTTTCTTTTTCGCGTTACTATCTTTATTTTTAGTCCCTATATCTATCGCAGCATGGTGTGATCAGCGACAGTAATATTGGTTAGTAGAGTGGGCAGCGCACACCTTTTTTACTCACAAGCTTATCTATTTCTAGCATTCTCATGTGATGTTTGTAGTTTGTACGGAGTGCGATCGCCCTTCACACCAAATACCAAACACTGCGATGATTGTACGGAGTGCGATCGCCATCACGCATCAAGAGCGATCGCCCTTTGTTGTTTCTGACGAGCGATCGCCTAAAACGAAAGAGCGATCGCCCTTCACACCAAATACCAAACAGTACGATGATTCTACCAAGATCGATCGCCCTTTGTTATTTCCGATGACCGATCGCCTAAAATGAAAGAGCGATCGCCCGTAAGTCAAGAACCCCAGCACACCCTATGACCATCAAAGAACAACTCTTGGAAGCAATCGAAGCTTTGCCCAGCACAAGGCTTGTCGAAGCCCTCAGCTTCATGAAATCTCTCTCCACCAAACCTTCTATCACATCTGCTAAATCCTTCCTCGCTCACCTCAAGACAATCGGCACTTGGTCAGGCGACGACTTCCATGAATGTCTAGAAGCCGTCCAAAATTCACGCGGTGAAGCACAATTTGACTACAGCCCCAATCCCTTTGAATAATGTTTCTCCTAGATACCAACCATTGTAGCTATGCCTTACTAGGCAACACTCAAATACTCGATCGCCTTGCCAACCTTGGGGATGAGTCGATCGCCACCTGCACCATTGTCAAGGGTGAACTGATTGACATGGCCGCGCGATCGCAACAACGACAGGCTAATCTTGCCCTAGTTCAACGCTTTCTGCTTGGGCTATACATCTACCCCATCGACGAAACAACCGCCGAAATTTACGGCAACCTCAAAGCGGCAGTTTTCGATCGCTACGCCCCAAAAGACAAAGCCCAGCGCCGTAGAACCAACATGACTCAATTGGGCATCGGCGAAAATGACCTGTGGATTGCCGCCGTTGTACTCCAGCATCAACTCACCTTAGTGACAGCAGATCGAGATTTCCAGCGTATTAAATCAGTTCAGCCATTTGAGTTGGAATCCTGGATTTTAATATCGCCAGAGTAAGGATGAAGGATCTCGCCCGATCGCGCATCAAGAACGATCGCCCTTTGTTGTTTCTGACGACCGATCGCCTAAAATGAAAGAGCGATCGCATTTATCTAATTCCCAGCCAATAAACCCGACATATTCAGCACTTTTTCTGACCAAATCCTTCCCTCTTCTCCAACCCTCATTCGTTGTTCCGCATCCTCCCAAATCCCTGCCCAAGAATACTGCCAGCAAGCTAACTGAATCTGCAACTCAACTAACTCAGCAGCTATTTCTATCTCTGCATCTTGAGCAGTCCATTCAATAAACAGCTTACTTTCTTGCAGCAGACTTTCAATTATTGCGCCATTAGCTACATTTTGACATCGAGATTTAATTCGTGCCAAATTCGATGCTAAATTTCCCAAACGAATGGGTAATTCGTCTCGCAAATAGCGTTCCTTTAAAGCATTCCAATCTCTCATAATCCTCCTAATAACTGTTGAACGATCTGAGCAACTTGTTCTCGAATCATCGGATCTTGAATTTCCATCGAACGATTGTTTTGACGGGGACGGATATTGATTAGAGATTCATATCCTACCTCTTCTGTCAGCGGATACCAATCTGCTCCCCAAATATCTACCTGTTTGCTTCCATTTTCAAGCAACACAGCTTCGCAATCAGCGTGAAGTTCTCCACCACCTGCCAAAATTCCCCGTTCGATATCCACTGCTAGTTTAATATAACTGTTAAGGATTTCTAACATTTCTTCAAGTTGCTCTTGAGTCGCACGCTCTTGAATCAGATTAATCATCTCTGTCTATGTTTTAGATTCAGTTATAACATTATACCAAACAGTGTGATATTGTACGAGTTGCGATCGCCCTTCACACCAAATACCAAACACTGCGATCGTTGTACGGAGTGCGATCGCTTGAGTAAAAAAGAGCGATCGACACTTGTTATAATCAAAGTATCAATCCTCCTGAGATTCCGTGATGACTATCAAAGAACTCCTCATCCAAGAAATCGATAGCACCCCTGACGAACTGCTTGCGGATCTTCTCAGTTTGGTGCGATCGCTCAAATCGCCTCCACACCCCCAACTCAATACCTACGAACAACTGCTAGAGCGCATCGACTACCTCGAAGCTATCATCGGCATCCGCAAAGGGATCGAAAGCTTCGATCGAGGTGAAGGAATCCCAGCCGAGAAAGCCATGACAGCGCTACAACAGCAGTTCAACATTCCTCCCCGTCTATGAGTTATCAAGTTCTAATTCAGCCACCTGCCTTTCAAGAAATTGAAACCGCCTACCGTTGGATGTGCGATTATCTGAGTGCTGATATCGCAAATCAGTGGTACTACGATATCCAAGACGCGATCGCATCCCTACAAGAGTTTCCTTACCGTTGCTCAGTCGCACCCGAAGCTGCCATCATTGGTCGGGAAATTCGACAACTGTGGGTTGGTAAAGGAAGAAACTATCGGATTCTGTTTGTGGTGGAGGGCGATACCGTCGCGATATTACACATTCGTCACCGTCGTCAAGCCCCTCTAGGTACTGAACCACCAGAGTAATCGCATCAAATAGTCAATAAAGATCGATCGCCCTTCACACCAAATACCAAGCACTGCGATCATTCTACGAGTTGCGATCGCCCGATCGCGCATCAAGAGCGATCGCCCTTTCTTGTTTCTGACGACCGATCGCCTAAAATGAAAGAGCGATCGCCCTTTATACCAAATACCAAACACTGCGATGATTGTACGAGTTGCGATACTAATGCAAAAACTTGCGAACTTGATATTCGCGACTTTCGACGATCGGCATTTGCAAATCCCCCATTTTAGCATCCAACTCATCGATTGTGCTTTGCGGCACCGAGTTCCACTGTTCCCTAGTTTCCCAGCGAATCAACATCAGCACCTCATTTTCCACCGCATCCACCCAAACTTCTTTGCCCAAATAACCGGGAAAACTTTTGAGTCCGGCCGTCCAAACTTCTTCATCTCGCAGAATAAACTGTTCCCATTTTTCGCGAGGTACTTTAAATCTCAGCCATTCAATTACCATATTATTTTAGATTTTAGATTGTAGATTGTAGATTTTGTAGGGTGCCTCAGGCAAAAAATGATTGGTATCTCGTATAAGATTCATTCCTGACGCACCTACAAAACTTAGTGAAAAAACATTAGTCCTTAGTCGCCACATTCTGATAGGAAAAGCACCCTCAAATAATTCCAGGTTTGGATCGAATCGATTAATCGTTACCGATCGCAATTTTAACGATTAACTCAGTTCCCTCTCCCGGACGAGAAATACACAGCAAGTCACCACCATGCTTTTCTACTACCAAATGCTGGGATATTGCCAATCCCAAACCTGTGCTCGTGGCCTGACATTTAGTGGTAAATAAAGGGTCAAAGATACGGCAGAGAACTTCTTCAGTCATTCCAGGGCCGTTGTCGCTAATGGCGATCGCCACTTCGCTCTCCCCTATCACTTCTGTCCGAATCCGAATTTCGGGATTGAATATTTCAGTTCCCGAGCTACCGGCAGACAACAAAGACTGATTTTGGATTGTACCATACTTTTCCGGATTTCTTCCCTCTGCTTCCAAAGCGTCGATCGCATTTGTCAACAAGTGCATGAACACTTGATTTAACTGTCCCGGATAGCAGCGGACTCGCGGCAAATTCCCGTATTCCTTAACTAGAGAAATACCCGGCCGTCCCCCTTTAGCTTGGAGGCGATTTTGCAAGATCAGCACAGTGCTGTCCAAACCTTCATGGATATCCGCAGGCTTCATTTCAGGTTCGTCAGTACGCGAGAACAAGCGGAGCGATCGCACAACATCCCGAATTCTCTCCGAACCGACTTTCATTGAATTTAGCAGTTTTGGTATGTCTTTTTTGATGAAGTCTAAGTCTAATTCTTCCATCAAATCTTGAATTTCCGGAGCTGGATCGGGATAATTTTTTTGGTAAAGGTCGATCGAACGCAGCAGTTCTTGAATGTAGCCAGTGGCGTGGCTGACGTTGCCAGAAATGAAACTAACTGGATTGTTGATTTCATGCGCTATTCCTGCTACCAACTGCCCTAGAGATGACATCTTTTCTGTTTGAATCAGTTGAGTTTGAGTTTGCTGCAAAACTAACAGCGTCCGCTCTAATTTTGCCGCTTGCTGGCGCAGGCGTTCTTCCGATTCTTGCAAAGCCAACAAAGACTGTTTGCTTTCTGTAATGTCCAATCCCACAAATACTGCTGCCGTATTTTTTTGATATTTTTGAGCCACAATTAAATAAGTTTTATTTTCTCCTCTGATGCTCGCTGTTACTTCTTGAGAGGTCTTATGGTTCGAGCCGACAAAAAAATCGTATACTAAGTCGTTAAATTTGGGACTTGTATCTAAAAAACCTACTTTTTTACCTGTAAATAGTTCCGCAGGCATTTGGTAAGCGGAAGCTAAATGTCGGTTTACTCCCAAGTAGCGCAAATCGGAACTTACCCAAGAAACTAATCCGGGCACCGCATCCAAGACGGCTTGAAGTTGCTCTTTTGCCTCTAAAAGCGCAGATTTTGCTGCGAGGCGAGCCCAAATGTCGCGGGCGATCGTGCAGCAGTATTCGCAGCCGTCGTATTCTAAATAATTGACTTGAACTTCGACGGGAAAACTGGTGCCGTTTTTAGTTCTATAACTGGTTTCAAAAGTAAGGTTGTTTTGCTGCTTGAGTTCAACCCAGCGATCTGGCCAATCCGATGCTGACAATTGCGAATCGATGTCGCTCAATCTCAGGTTTAGCAGTTCCGATTCCGAGTAACCTCCTCGATCGCAAGCCGCTTTATTCGCATAGCAAATTTGACCGTCGGAGGTGGTAAAAAAAACTGTATCAGCAGCATTGTCGAGGGCATTTTGAGTTAGTTGTAGTTTTGTTTCTAACTGCTGGCTTTTGCCACCGGGCCTCCATATATTGTAGAAATTTCTTTCTGTTATCTTTTCGGCAAACAGGATCAAACCGCCGATCGCACCCTCGTTATTTTTCCACGGCAAAAATACCCATTTTTCCGAAGCGCTGACCCCAACTTCGATTTTTCCTGCTACAGATACGGGCGATTGCCCTACGACAAACTCGCTATATTCCAAAACTCCCGCCAAACAAGCGCGAGCATTTTGGTGCCAATATTCCGGGAGATTTGGGAACAGTTCCCAATGAGACCGACCAAGGGCCTCACCGCCACCAAACCCGCAATCTGTTTCCCAGCGACGAGAAACCGACAGATAGCGCATTTCACAATCTACCATTGCCACGGCGTCGGCGGAGCGCTCCACAAACCGCCGAAATCCCTCTTTATTTTCGGACATGGCTGCATCAGGGGGTTGGTGGGCGATCGGGATTTTCCCCCCGGCATACCTTCCCAGTCGAATTTCTTGCTTAACTGGCTTAGTTTGCACGATTTGGGATTTCCTCCATAGCTGTCAAGTTTGAAAAATCTATTTCAGACCTAAAACACTCTTCCCCTGATTGGCTGTTTTGGGTGATACCCTTGGAGGGTCTCACCCATCAGTAATATCATTTTTTAGGGGATGTGTCCATAGGTACTTAATAAATTGTTCCCGAAACTTTGACATTCAGGAAATTTCCTCATAATTATTCAACATTTGAGGTGGCGCAGCAGTACGCGCGGCAAGGCTATCCCCCTTCGTGAATAGCCCAAAGTGTGTGAGACTTTACGTGCCTCGTCAAACAAATTTGTGCGTAAATTCACTGGTAAAATCCACTCTCCCTTTCCGCAGCATCGCAGGATCTAATCTTTCAATCGTGTTGCAAGTGAGTAGCACTACGAGTTTCTGCTGAAATTGAATCCCGTGCTCGTCCATCACGCTTTGATACAGAGTTCCATCCAGCAAACTCAAAATATGTTCAGTTTTGTTACTGCGTTGGGCCGCTGCGGTCGATCGATCTTGAGCCAAATTATCAGCCTCGTTGATAATAATGCAAATCCGCTCCAAATAACTCGGCGGCACAAAATTTTCCACAGCATCATGATCTAAGATAAAGATCACATAACCCAGCGGCACTAAAATCTCCTTTGCTACCGCTTGAGTCCAAGCAGTTTTGCCAGTCCCCGGTTCGCCACTAACCAACACAGCCAACTGATTTTGGTCGAGAATTGCCTGCTGAACAGTATCAGTAAAACTTTGAACTTCCGCAGAAAAAGTCCGAATAGGGAAGTAACTGTGAACCTGTCCGACACGGCTTTTGTACCCGCTGAGAATCACCGCTAAATTATAAGTAGCCTTGCTAACTAACGGCGCAATATCTTTGCAGATCAGAGTGTAGCACCGCCGACCCCTGTCGTAGCTGTCAATTTGCAGCCAGCAGCCTGCTTGTCCCCAATAAGCATAAACAGTACCCAAAACTTCCAAGCGTTCCCAGCTAACAAATCGCTCCCGCGGATAAGAAAAATGCCGTTCCATAAAAAACTGGGTAATCACATCCGGTTTCCCCAGCAAATCCAGAACTTTGAAAACAGCAATCTCTTGGAGTTTGTTGAGAACGTAGTCGATGGGAATGCTAGCGCGGCTGACCAATTGAACAACAGGCGTTTCGGTGACTAAAACATCTTTGTAACGGTAATCCGGGTAAACTGGCTGCGGAGTAATGTAATCCCAAAACTCGTCTATTTCGTAGCGAGTATTTTCCGAAAATACATTTAAGATATTCGCCCACCAAGTATACTGGTGTCGTCCCATGGCATCGGCGATATCGCTGGCTGCATCTAAAGTTTTTTGAGCGAGTTCTACAGGGTCGCTAGATGCTAAGTGCAGCAGGTGTTCCCAATCAAATTGACGGTAGAGAGGTCGCCAGCCCGATCCTAGCAGCCCTCGATTTTGAGGGTTGTTTTGATTAAAATTGTTGTCGCGATCGCCCATATCTTCCGCACTCATCTTGTAAAACTCCTAGTTACTCTTATTTTAAAATATTTGCCGCACACTTGCTAGAACCAAACAGGATTTTCTCAATATACTTTTAGATAATTGGGCGGCACCATATCTACCAACCAAACTTTGTTATCCGAACAGTAAAATGTATGGCCGTCGCATTGCATTGCTGCGGTATCTACAATCAAGACTGCCGGGATGCCGTGTCTGGCACCTACTTTACGGGCTGTTTGAATGTCCGCCGACAAATGAACGTGATGCCGCGACATTTTCCGAATTCCTTCACTGAGAATAGAATTGACGGCAGTCTTACCTGTTCCGTGATATAAAATATCTGGGGGAACAGCAGGTTCTAACTGCAAGTCAACCTCTACACTGTGTCCTTGGTTGGCGCGAATTAAAGTGCCTGTCGAGTCGAAGGAAAAGCGCTGTTTGTCGTTTTGGGCGACTACTTCCTTGAGTTCGGAAAGCTGAACAGAAAAGTTATTTTTTTGGCAAGCATCGAGGAGTTCGCTAACAGCAATCCAGCCCCCCGGCGCGAGTTGAATGCCGATGCGCGAGGGCGCGTGGCGCAGGTGTTTGCTGAGATATCGGCTAATTTTTATTAATCGGGAATCGTTCATCCTTTTACTTAATTTATTGAGTTATTTTGTGGGTATATCGGGTTTATTTAATCTGTTTTTACTGGGAGAGGGATTGAGTGAAATTATGCGGTCAACTCAAGTATGATTTTTTTTGTATCTCTCGTTTATAGCTGAATCTCACTCCCCCTAAATCCCCCTTAGGTCGCAGCGTGGTTTTATTGTTGGGAAAGAGATAGGTACGTTGTTGGGCTTCAGCCCTCTTTATATATATGTCGAAAGAGGGCTAAAGCCCAACAACGTACCTTTATTAAGGGGTATTGTTTTTAGAAAAACTTTGCCTTCTACCTTGGGACAATTCCGCCAAAAATAGCAAAATTGAGATGGCGCCAGTGGCAAGCTGCGTCTGCAAAACCCGCTGCTGCTAGCCACTTTGTTTGTTCTTCGACAGAGGAAGGAATATCTTCTTTTAGATAGCTGTTAAAACACGCTGCATCGTCTTCTCCATTAGCTTTTATGTACTGCCGCCACAAATGTTCGTATTGCTCGGTTAGCTTTGGGGTAGCACCTGTGACAATATCTCGGATTAGCAAGATTCCCCCGGCATTCATTGAGTGAAAAAGTTTGTGAAATAGCTGTTTTTTTTGTTCGCCGTCGAGGTGGTGGATTGCCAACCCTGAAACTACTAAATCGTAGCCGCTGCCGAAATCATCTTCGGCGAAGTTTCCCTGCTGCAATGTCAGGCGTTCTTGGAAAGCGGATAAGTTAGTTTGACAAACTTTTAGCATATTTTCCGCCATGTCGAAGGCTGTGACTTTTGCTTGAGGAAATGCTTGCAAAATCATTGCAGACAGTATGCCAGTTCCCGCACCTAAATCTAGAACTTTTATGTTGGCATGGGTTTCAAAATCAATTAATTGCAATATTATTTCGTGTTGCTCGCGATACTGCGGAATGAGGCGGGGAATTAAACCGTCATAATCAAATGCTCTTTGTTCAAATTGCTCGCGTACTAAGTCTAAATTCATAGATAAATTCACAGAAACTTTTCCTCAAACTTTTAATGGTTGAGTGCGTTAATGCAGTTGGGCTGCTCTTTGGTTAAATGTCGTATTACATTTTATAATACAAAACATTTACAGACCTGTCAAGAGGTAGGAGAAAATAATTTAACTGAAGTTGCTGACGATCGCAAAACACAGACTTTGTTAGCGATTTCCCAGCCAATTATTTGGGAACTGTCAAGCCCTGCAAATATATCTGGGATGTGGAGATGAGGCAGAATGCGGGAGAGTCGAAAGCCTGGGGCAGAGATTTTGTGCCAGATGCGGCAGGGTAATTTTCAGAAAAAAGTTGGGTTTTTGCAGCCAGCGGCCCAGCGGGCAGATCTGAGAAAATCTGTCTTCAGATTGACCAATTTTAGTCTAAACTTCAAATAAAATTTCAGGTGACTCCAGTTTTCCAAAATAGTGCCACTGTAGGCAGCTATCCCCAACCCCGATAGTTCTTGTTCATTCCTCATCTAAAATCTCGAATCTCAAATGGTATGACTCCTGAGTGGATGTGCTGTTTGCCGAGCATTCATGAAAATAAAAATATACAAAATATTACACCTGCCGGTGCGGAAAAAACAGTGATAATTAATCAGGATGCGAGTAGATTAGGTGTCAGTCATCAGGGGACAATAGAAGCAATGGAAATTCAAGAGCGGAGCCAGGAGCGGCGCGATCGCCTCAGTCAAATTTCTACGATAAAAGAACTAGATTCGTCGCTGCAAGAAGGTTTAGATTTTAAAGTAGCGATCGACCAATCGGCACTGGCGGTGAGAACCGACGCCCGAGGAATTATCAATTATGTCAGCGATCGACTGTGCAGCATCTCTAACTATTCGCGTATTGAACTAATAGGCAGCCATTTTTGCATCCTCCATTCGGAATATAAGTCTTCGGAATTAATCAAAAATCTGCTGTCAACAGTTGCCAAAAATGAAGTTTGGCAAGGAGAAATGAAGAACAAAGCCAAGAATGGCAGCGATTATTGGGTGCACGCAGCAGTAGTTCCGCTTTTGGACTTTAACGGGAAACCCTGTCAGTATTTGGCGATCGGATTTGACATCACCGATCGCAAAGCCGTTGAAGCAGCCCAAGCCGCAGTCAACCGCGCCAAAGACGATTTTTTGGGCATTGCGGGACACGAACTGCGATCGCCCCTGAGCGCGATTTTGGGATGGGTGCAGCTAGCTCGATCGCGCAAGTTAAACGAAGCTACCACCAACCGCGCTTTGGAAATCATCGAGCGCAACGCCAAATTGCAAAACCGCCAAATAGACAATCTCCTCGATTTGAGTCGGCTGCTGCGGGGGAAAGTCCGCCTGAACCTGGCTCGGGTTCACCTCCCATCTGTCATAGAATCGGCTATTGAGACCGTCCGCCCCGCCGCCGAGGCCAAAAACCTCCGCGTAGAAACACAGTTCTACCCGGGCGTCAGCTACGTTGTGGCCGATGTAGAGCGCTTGCAGCAAATAGTCTGGAACCTCCTGGCCAACGCCATCAAATTCACCCCAGAATCGACACCAGACCCAGTTGAAGTGCGGATCGAGCCTACAGAGTCGGGTACCTTGATTCGGGTCAGCGACAGCGGTTGCGGGATTGAACCCAAATTTGTGCCGCACATCTTTGACTACTTCCGCCCCGGAGATAGCTTTCAGTCGAAGGAACAAAATCGGCTCGGGTTGGGGCTCTCAATTGTGCGGCATTTGGTGGAATTGCACGGGGGAACTGTTTGGGCTTCCAGTCCCGGCCTGGGTATGGGGACGACGTTTGGGGTGCTGCTACCCGTAGCGCACAGCAACAATTCGCGCGACGATCGCAAAAGCGCGATCGGCCGCACCGAAAACCACGCGGAATCGGTTCCCAAACCCTTAGCCGGAAAGCAAGTGCTGGTGGTGGAAACCAGCGCCGAGATTCGGGAATTTCTCAAAACTGCCCTGGAAGCATTTGGAGCCAAGGTAACAGCGGTGGGTAGCGCTTGCGAAGCGATGGCGCAGTTGGAACAGTCGCGGCCCGACGTGTTGGTAAGCGATATGGCGGTGTCGGAAACAGACGGCTCCGATTTGATCCGCCGCATCAGAGCCATGGAAATGTCCGAGCAAAGGGAACTGCTGCCGGCGGTGGCCCTGACGGGAGGCGTCCGTGAGGAGGATTCGGCATCGGCCCTCTCTGCGGGGTTTCAGAGGCATTTGTCGAAGCCGGTGGAGGCGAATCTGTTGGTAAGCGCGATCGTCCAATTGGCAGGGATGAGTGAATTTGGCTGCTCAGACGAGGGAAATGTTGGGGCGATCGCCCCGCTGCCGGACTCTAACAGTTGTGACGACAAAAATAATGGGGGACAATTAACGCCTGACAGCCGAGAGTTACCGCTGTTGCTGGTAGTAGAAGACAACTATTCTCTGCTGGCTTACCTCCAAACTTTATTGAGTCCGTACTATCGAGTTGCGGTGGCGATGGACGGGGTTGAAGGTTTGGAAAAAGCCAAAAGTTTGCAGCCGAATTTGATTTTGAGCGACCAAATCATGCCCCGACAAAACGGACTGGATTTGCTCAAAGAGATTCGGAATACGCCGGAGTTGAGTTCGACTCCAGTAATCTTTTTGACAGCGCGATCGGGCATGGAAGCTCGGATCGAAAGTTTGGATGCTGGTGCTGACGATTATATTTCCAAACCTTTTGACGAGAGGGAACTGTTGGCGAGGGTTAGAAACTTGCTGAGAACCCACGCAGCCGAACAGCAGTTGACGGTGCTCAACCGCCAGTTGCAGCAGCAGAAACGGCAGTTAGAAACAGTGAATCGAGCCTTGCAGTATTTGGCAACTTACGACAGTTTGACTGAGGTAAGAAACCGCCGCTTTTTTAATGATTATATGGATGCGGAATGGCGGCGTTTGGCGAGGGAAGAAGCGCCGCTGTCTTTGATTATGTGCGATATCGATTACTTCAAACTTTACAACGACACTTACGGCCACCAACCGGGGGATGAGTGTTTGCGGCAAGTGGCGCAGGTTCTCCAGTGTTCGGTAAAGCGATCGGCTGATTTAGTTGCGCGTTACGGTGGAGAAGAATTTGCGGTAGTTTTGCCGAATACGGATATTGAAGGTGCGGCTTGCGTTGCTGAAAGGATCGCTCAACAGGTGCGGGATTTGCAGATACCTCACGCGCAGTCTGGTGTCAGCGAATATGTCACGCTGAGTTTGGGTGTGGCTTGCTGCATTCCGGCGCCGATGTCGCAGCCTGCGACGTTAATTGCGATCGCCGATGAGTCGCTGTATCGCGCGAAAGCTGCTGGGCGCGATCGGGTTTCGGTTGCCGCATTTCTAGGATAATATAATAGTTAAAGGAGGTCGCGCCATGACACTAATATTAGATAAGCCCAAAGACCAACGGTTAACTCACTCCGGGATTGATTGGCAACAATTCAAACTAATCGAACAGGGATTCTCCGACTCCCCCGGCATTAGACTGTTTTATTTCAAAGGCGAGGTAGAAATTTTGGCAGTTTCGCAAGAACACGAATCATTCAGCAGGACGATCGCAGGTCTGCTGATGGACTACTTTGTGGAAAAAGACATCGAGTTTAACCCTTTGGGTAGCTTTACTCAAGAGAAAGGACAGGAAGTCTCAGTACAAGCTGATGAATCTTTTTTAATTGGAAAATCAACAGGTAAAACCCCCGATCTTGCCATCGAAGTAGTATTTACCAGTGGGGGAGAGAGCAAATTGAATCGCTACCAAGCCTTGGGAGTCCCCGAAGTTTGGTTTTGGGAGGATGGATTATTTGGTCTGTATCATTTGCGATCGCACAGCTATGAAAAAATTGCCCAAAGCGAAGTTCTGCCAGACTTAGATATTAACTTGTTATCTCGGTGCTTGCTGATGGCTTCTAGGATTGAAGCGGTTAAGGAGTTTCGACGCGGGATTTCTGGGGTTTAGAGGAAAAGTTGACCAAGAATTCTTATTTTCGTAAAAAATTTAAAATCTTATTGCCATGTCAGAACAACAGCCCAATCCCGCAGAATTCAGCAGCTTTGCCGATTGGTGCTTGCACAAAAAAAGCCTTTCTCCCGAAGCCAGACATACTGTTGAAATGTTGTTAAATTATGCTGGGAATTCTGATATTAATGAAGCGAACCGCATACTGTCAAGTAGGAAAAAGAAGAAGCTATCGCTGGGCAACAATCAAATATCAGACCTTACGCCACTGCAATCTCTGACTAATGTGACTAAGCTGAATCTGGACAACAATCAAATATCAGACCTTACGCCACTGCAATTTCTGACTAATTTGACTAAGCTGTCTATGTGCAACAATCAAATATCAGACCTTACGCCACTGCAATCTCTGACTAATTTGACTAGGCTGTATTTGTACCGCAATCAAATATCAGACATCACACCACTGCAATCTCTGACTCATTTGACTGAGTTGAATCTGGACAACAATCAAATATCAGACATCACACCACTGCAATCTCTGACTCATTTGACTGAGTTGAATCTGAGCTACAATCAAATATCAGACATCACACTCCTGCAATCTCTGACTCATTTGGCTCATCTCGATCTGATGGGCAATCAAATATCAGACATCACATCGCTACAATCTCTGAAAAATTTGACTTATCTGAATCTGGACTCCAATCGAATATCAGACATCATACTGCTGCAATCTCTGACTAATTTGACTTCTTTGTATGTAAACTTTACACCTGAACAGAAGGCTCTCATAGAAGCCTATGAGAATTCGTGGGGAACTCTTGCCCACTCTACGGAACCCATCTCTTACCGCAAAGCCGCAGCCGCCCTTAAAGCTGGCTACGAACTCCTCGGTGTAGAAGCCCCTGAAATCACTTTTTGCAGTGGCCCTCACTCTGCATTAGTACAATTACCCATGTTGAAAAAATCTAATAATAATGATTTGATCGATCGACTTAAAAAACAAGTAAAAGATCCACTATTACCTTTGACATTCACAACAGAATTCCAGCAGCTATCTTCTTCATATTTTCTTAGATGGGAGGAACAGCTTAAACAACAATTAAGAGCAGATTTTTCTAACTATAAGAACCACTTAATGTCGATAGTTAATCCGAGATATGCCGTTGATGCTGTCACTGTTGCTGAATTTTGTGTTTCTGCCTTGGGCATTGTTTTGAAGCCAGAGGCACAAAAAGCTTTGGAATGCCTCAAACAGATTTTAGTAGAATGTGGCTGGATTTTGACCTTTGAAAATGTCTGCTATGTGTGCGATCGCCCAACCAAACTCTGCCTCGACAGCGAGTACCGCCTCCACGCAGAAGGGGAAAGCGCGATCGCATTTAGCGACGGTTACAAACTCTACTCCTACCACGGCGTAACTTTGCCCGAAAAATACGGACAAATTCACCCCAATCAATGGGAAGCTACCTGGATTTTAGAAGAAGAAAATGCCGAACTCAGGCGAGTGTTAATTCAAGGAATTGGTTACGATCGAATTTGCCAAGAATTGCAAGCAACAGATTTAGATACTTGGCAAGAATACACGCTGCTAAGAATCGATGCTGATATTGATGGCTTCGATACCGATGAAAAAGAGCCAATTTATTTGTTAAAAATGACTTGTCCGAGCACCGGATTCATTCATGCTTTGCGAGTTCCGCCCGATATACAATCTGCAAGGGAAGCAATTCGTTGGGTGAATTGGGATGTCGATTATGAGGAGTTTTCGGTGCAAACTTGAAGTTTTGGGGAAGTTAGAAACCTCGTTGATAAGAGTCGGCGGTTGAAACCGCATCTATACAAACAATGTCCGAGCGAGCGAGGGACTGAAGACTAATCTTTATATTCTTTCATTTGCTGGCGAATGGCTGCCTCAATCTTAGTATCGAAATCCGGATCTCCCACTTTCGTGATGATTGAATTCGATCGCTCTTTCCGCCTGTCTAAGTAAGCTTGCAGTGCTGCTTTATCCCCGCGATTTTTCAGGAAATAACGCTTCAATTCTCGATCGCCCATTGCAGTATAATCTACTTGGCTCATTGTAAATTAACCGTAATTCATGTAGGGGCGGGTTTCACCAACAATCTTTCATTCACACCGACAATATCTATAAACCCGCCCCCACCCAGGCGACTTTCTCGAAACTGGCATCAATTATAGCATTTCTATTGTCGATCGCACTTTCACCCTCGAACCTAACCCCTGTCAGTACAGCAAACAGTTATGGAATATGGTCGATCGATCGCCATTGACGTTCCTGTATTACCAATGTAGTATATAATTACGGTAGAAAAGCCCGATCGACTTACCAAAACCAGCAAACAAAATTAATAAAAACCTATGCAACCAATCCGACAAGGCGACGTAATTCTCACCCCCGTACCGCAAATCCAAGGTGACAAAAAACCTCATCTCACCCTCGCCGAAGGTGAAGTCACCGGACATTCTCACCAGATTATTGAGGGGCAAGCTGAACTGTACGAAAAAGACGGCACCCTGTACTTGCGAGTGCTTTCGCCGACAGCTTTATTGAGTCACGAAGAGCACAAAGCGATCGCAATTCCTGAAGGTAATTGGATGGTGCGGATTCAGCGCGAATACGAACCCCAAGGCTGGAGGTATGTCGCAGACTAAGGTTAAAAAACTCACGCCAGCACAAGAGGCTCTGATTCGAGTTTATCGCGACAAGTGGAAGGCGATCGCACTTTCGACTGGCCCGATCGATCGCTCTCAAGCTGCGGAAACTATTACATTAGCTTACAGGGCGATCGGCAAACCAGCACCGGAAATCATTTTTTGCGATCGTCCCTACCAAGCCGCTAACATCATCGCCAGCCACGCAGACAAGCCCAGGAGTCACCTGCGGAGCCAATTAGAGAGCAAACTTCGCAGCGAACTTGAAAAACAACTGCTGACTTGTCTGCGCGGACAACTAGAAAACCAGCTAAAACGTCAACTGCAAAATCAACTCGAAAATGAACTTTACACCCAACTGCAAAGCCAACTGTGGAGTCCCCTGCGCGATCATTTAGCGATGGAAATAGCGAGCAAATTGCCGATCGATTTAAGGGGACAGCGGGCCCGGTATTTGTACTACACCCATCTCAACAAACAACTAGATAATTGCATTCAACCGGAATTGTGGGCTAGTGGCGGGAGTTTGTTAGATTTTTGCATTTCTGTGTTGAATTGCGCGCACTCCTACGGCAATATCTGGACAATTTTTCAATCGCTTGTCAAGACTTGCGGCTGGATTTTTCCCTATGACAAAGTTTGTGTAGTGTGCGAAAAGCCGATCGCACTTTCCGCAGACAACAACCACCGCTTGCACGCCGGAAGCAGCACCCGCCGTACAATTTGCCGACGGTTTGGCGATTTACGCCTATCACGGCGTGATTTTACCCGAATGGTACGGCCGCCTGCAACCCCGCGAGTGGCAGTCTAAATGGCTGTTGAAGGAGCACAACGCAGAGGTTCGGCGAGCGTTAATTCAGGGCATCGGGTGCGATCGTATTTGTCAAGAACTAGCAGCCACAGAGTTAGACACTTGGCAGGAATATACCCTGTTAAAAATGGATTTTGAGGACGATTTCGACGCCGATGGGATGCCATTACCAGTTTTTTTGTTAAAAATGACCTGTCCGAGTACGGGGTTTGTTCATGCGCTGCGAGTTCCTCCAAATGTGACCTCTGCACAAGAAGCAATTCGTTGGGTAAACTGGGGAATTGAACCGGAGGAGTTTTCGGTGCAAACTTGAATATTTCTATTTACCTAAAAGTCAGTTAGTTCGTCCTTATGAAAGCCCGCCAGGGGTTTAAACCCACGGGGCTTTTAGCTAAAGTCCGTTTTAACGGACTGGTAGTATTAAAACACCCCACAAATTAACAGCCACTATTTTATGAAATTGCGCTCTTACTCTCCTTAATTTATGTTTAAAATCAGTCCGTTGAAACCGACTTTCGCTATGTATGAAGCAGGGGTTTAAACCCCTGCCGGATAGTGCCGCAGTCGCGTAGAAAGTTGATACTAACGAATGAAAATTAAATAACTTACAGTTTTTATTGTTCTTGTGAGATGGGCGTCCCGCCCGTCCTTTCTAGACGGGCGGGACGCCCATCCCACAAATATGTGTAAATTATTTAATTCGCGATGCTTACCTGGAGCTCACTGGCAATTAAATATCAGACATCAAACCGGAAACATCTCATTTTAACAAAAATCATTTTTTACAGTGCAAGCTGTCACCAGCTCGCGACAGCACTACAAAAGTAAAACTGAGATGCTCCATAGGACGACCGACCTGATATAATCAATTAAAAATTAATACCCTTGCCATTAGATCATGACTAGCCCTACTGCAACTCTTTTGATTTCCTGTCCCGATCGCAAAGGGCTTGTCGCCTTACTTGCTAATTTTATCGCTTCCCATAATGGCAATATTATCCACGCGGATCACCATACTGATTTTACCGCAGGATTATTTTTAAGTCGTCTCGAATGGCAATTAGACGGTTTTGACTTAAGCATTGAAGACATGACAGATGCTTTTAGTGAACTTGCCAAGGATTTACAAGCAAATTGGCAATTACATTTCTCTGAGGAAGTTCGACGGATTGCGCTTTGGGTAAGCCGCCAAGATCATTGCTTGTTAGATTTGATTTGGCGAGAACGCTCTAAAGAAATGCCTGGGAAAATCCCCCTGATTATCAGTAACCATGAAAAGTTAAAGCCCATTGCCGAACAATATGGTATCGATTTTGAGTATATTCCCATTAATAAAGAGAACAAGGCTATTCAAGAAGCACAACAGTTAGATACTCTCAAAAAATATAACATTGATTTAGTAGTCTTAGCAAAATATATGCAGATTTTGAGTCAAGATTTTATGAGTAAATTCCCCAATGTGATTAATATTCACCATTCATTTTTACCCGCGTTTGTGGGTGCAAATCCCTACGAAAGGGCTTATGAAAGAGGAGTGAAGATTATTGGTGCCACAGCCCACTATGTGACGCCCGATCTAGATGCTGGCCCGATTATTGAGCAAGATGTTGTGCGGGTGAGTCACCGCGATGAAGTGTCGGACTTGGTTCGGAAAGGTAAAGATTTAGAACGGATTGTTTTGGCAAGGGCGGTTCGATATCATTTACAAAATCGTGTTTTGGTTTATGGCAATCGCACTGTTGTTTTTGCTTGAATTTTTAATTTGATTGGCTAGTGCGTTGCTCTAATTTTGGGGACGGGCAAGATGCCCATCCCACAACAAAAATGTGAGATAGGCATCTTGCCTGTGCAAATATTTTTATAAGACGGATAATAAGCAATCCTGGAAAGATGCGAGGTGCCTGAAATAGCTCCTCGCATTTGATTAATCTCACGAGATTACCAGAAATAATTGATTGAAAGCGTCTCCGTTTTAGGGAGAAATTAAAATCAGACGATTCATTGCTCCAATCCTCGGACTTCCAGGTAGAGGTTGCTGTCAACTGTCAACTGTCAACTGTCAACTGTCAACTGAATGAAATCCGGGCGGATAATGTTTCGGCGTAAGCGCGATCGATCAATTGGCGAGCAACCGTCTGAATTCCGGTATGCTCGTAATAATTGGTAGTCATGTCCAAAAACGCGGCGACATAATCCAATTTGTCATCGGTAACATCGACGTATTGCTTGAGATTGCCTAAAACTGTGGCGGGAGTTAAGCCGCGAGATACCACTAAATTGTTCATCCAACCTTGGGCTGAGGCGAAGGTTGCTGTCACGAATCCGAATTTTTGGGCATTGTTGGCGCCGGGAATTAGGTTGCTGATGTTTTGAAAGGTTGAGTTTTGCTGCAAGGTTCCAGGATTTAAGCTGCTTAGGGTATTTTGCGCTACTTTGATAAAGTCCGGGCCGAGGGGAATTAAGCCATCAGCGCATACTAATGCAGCCATCCGCATTAGAGATTCGCTTTTGTATTCTGATAAGTAATTGGCAAAGCTTCCCACGTTGTCAAGGGAAATTTTGTTGAGTTTGCAGAAGACGATGAGTTCGATCGCCACTTTGACGCATAAGTCGATCGTTTGAGTGGTGTCAGCCTTGGGAGTCAGGCGGCTCATAAACGACAGAAAGCCGATTTTTTCGCCGATTTTATTCGCCATAGCAGTCGCTCCTAAGGCACTGTCAGCGCTGTCTGCAAGCTGGTAAAGCTTGACTGCGCCTTGATAGGGTTCGTTGGAGTTGGCGTAAAGCTCGATCGCCCGGGCGCGAATTTTTTCCACTAAAGCGCGATCGGTTTCCCCTGTGAGCGATCGAATAGTATTATCAAAACCAGATAAATTATTCCATTCTCCCGGAACCACAAAATCGAGGGATTTGAGCATCATCACAGTAATCCCAGAATCCGGCAAATTATCAACCAATTCCACAATTGACTTGCTCACAACAAACTCCTAAATAACCATATTTGATAGTGTTCTTCCAAATACTCCAACTGCGGCAAATCCGATTCCAGATTTCCCGGTAATATCATGTCCGAAGATTAAGATTGGTTCGTAGTGAGGACTTTAGTCCGCATCCAAGAAAGGACTAAAGTCCTCACTACGAACCTTGTAAAGTTTCATTGTCTAACATCACTAAAAATTACCAAAAGGTGTTATAATGGGTGGCGCAAAACAGAAAAATATAAAATATGACTGTCGCAGTTAACAAAACTCCAGGATTAGCATCGCGCTTAGTAAACGGCGTACTCTCCATCAAACCTTTGGCCGCTCTAGCCAAGCACCAAGCGCGGGAAATGATGATAAACAGAGCCGAAAAAATCGGAGTGCATTGGCGAGAAGAAGCGCAAACACTTTTGTCCCGAAATTGGGATGCAGAATTGCTCAGCGTAGAAAATCCCGATTTGGTTTACCCGAAATATTATCTAACTTCATTCCACGCTTACGAAAAAGGTAATATGAGTTGGGAAGCTGCCACAGAAGTTGAAGTTGCAGCCCGTGCAGTTCATGCGGGAATTTGGCCAGAAGCGGGTGCAGAAGGCGATGCTAAACTCCGCGCTAGCTATCACGAAATCGTCAAAGCTCAAATTTCCCAAACACCGCAAGATATTGTCGATTTGGGATGCAGTGTGGGAATGAGTACGTTTGCGCTTGGGGATGTTTACCCGGAAGCAAAGATGACTGGGGTGGATTTGTCGCCTTATTTTTTGTCGGTTGCTCAATACCGTTCTCAACAGCGAGAAGCAGAATTTTCTAATCAAAAATCTCCGACTTGGGTGCACGCTGCTGCTGAATCTACTGGTTTAGCTACGGCTTCTTTTGATTTAGTTTCTATTTGTTTAGTTTGTCACGAATTGCCCCAGAAAGCTTCTAAGGAAGTATTCCGGGAAGCGAGGCGTTTGCTACGCGCTGGCGGACATTTGACAATTATGGATATGAATCCTCAGTCGGAAGTTTATGCCAAAATGCCTCCTTATATTTTGACTTTGCTCAAGAGTACGGAGCCTTATTTGGATCAGTATTTTGGGTTGGATATTGAGCAGGCTTTGGTTGATTCGGGTTTTGCGGTGCCGACAATCACTTGCAATACTCTCAGACATCGGACTATTGTTGCTCAAGCAATATAGCGGTTTTTAGTTGACTGTATTTGAGATATTGGGTAGGACACGGCAGTGCTGTGTCCCTACTGTATTTTAATGTCAAAAATGTTGGCGGTCAATGAGGCTCTAAAACTGGATGCGATCGCAAATGTGGTAGAATTAATACTTAGACAGCAGTCTTAGTTAGATCGTGTTGAGAGAAACCTAAAAAAAGGATATCATCATGAACCCGACAGCCCCCCCTCAAAAGGTCATTGATTGTTTGCAGGTTATTTTGGATGCCACAGCCTCAAAAAATTACGAGCTGTTTACCACGGTGGGCGATGCAGACTACAAAACGGGAATTGCACAAGAAATGTTCGATAATGTTAGCGATGAACTCGGTTCCCGCCTGCAAAACGGATATTCAATTAGTTATTTTGGTGAGTTGACACAAGATGGTTTTCAGGTTTATTTGTGGAAGCTGAGTTTTGCAGATGGTGGAGATGAATTTGTGGCACGCATGACTATGAATGGAGACAAGGTTGCTGGGATTTTCATAGCATGATGTCAGATCCAGGTTGGTAGTGAGGACTTCAGTCCTCAGAAAACATAAAACTATGAGGACTGAAGTCCTCACTACCAACTTATTGGCACCCTTAAATTTATGTGATCTTGACAAATTCAAGCGCGGCAATTAGGTTTTAATAGAGAGTTGTTGTCATACATAGAATTATGGTACAGGTCAAAATATCCGGCTTGAGAGAGCATCTCCATCCTATTAAGCCTCAACTCTCTGATGTCATTAATTCCTGTGTCGTAGATGCACTCCAATATCCACCTGATAAACGTTCACATCGATTCTTTCTGTTCGACTTCTCTGATTTCTTTTATCCTACAGGGCGCACAGAACGTTACACTATCATTGAGGTGAGCATGATTGAAGGACGCAGTGTGGAGATGAAAAAGCAGTTGATTCGTTTATTGTTTGAGCGATTACAGCCGTTTGGAATTTCCACACAGGATTTAGAAATCACGATTTTTGAGAATCCGAAACACAATTGGGGTTTTCGAGGCTTACCGGGTGACGAACATCAACTCAATTATAAAATCGAAGTGTAGCCGATCGCTCTTAACTTACAACAAAGCGGTCGATCGACTGTAAAGCTCGATCGACCGCCAATCTCTCCCCTCAGTGAAAAAAGCAACTTCCGCCCTCATCCACCCCTCAACTGCTTGACCAAGTGAACTAACTCTGGTAAAATTAGCTTTTCCACAGCTAGTTTCACGCCATTACTCGATCCAGGAAGAGAAAAGACTAACTTGCCTTGATACACGCCTGCAACAGCGCGAGATGCGATCGCCCTAGAACCAATTTCTTGATAGCTCAAAAACCGAAATATCTCGCCAAATCCAGGTAAAATCCTGTCGAGCAAACTCTCCATCACATCGTAAGTAGTATCTCGTGGAGAAATACCCGTCCCGCCACTCAAAACTATCGCATCCACATCTTCGCGCTGGGCAAGCGCCTGCATTTGCAATACAATTTTTGCAGCATCATCTTTAACAACAGTGTAAGCTACCACAGAGTGACCTGCATCTTTTAGCAATTTTTTCGTTAACAAACCGCTATTGTCTGTGTCAGCAGAGCGCGTATCGCTAACAGTCATGATAGCGCAATTTACGGTTATTTTAGATAAATCGGGGTGAGGAATTTGCGTCATTGTTTCTTGTCGTAAGTAATCGGCAACCAGCAATCGGCTATCGGCCAATTACCAATTACCAACTACCAATTATTAACTATCTATTATGCCTTGCTAAATCCTAAGCCGTTTGCTTCCGAGTAGCGTTCCATGAAACGCATAAAGCGTTCCCAGTCAGCGGCACTTTTCATCAGATAAAGAGCTTCTAAACCCGCAGGTTGACCATTGATGAACTTAGCCTTAACTTCGCGAGTCAGAAGTTCGCCTTCTTCGTCGATCATGTACATTCCAGTAATGTCTTGGGTACTATCGTTGCTGAGAGATTTCGGATTTTCAAAGATAAATGTGGCAGTGCCTTGAGCTCCGCTTTTAGAACGAGTTAGGCGGACTTCGGGTACAGTATCTTCGTCTATACCCCGGGAGAATTGAATTTTAGCCATAATCTGAGAGTGGAACCTTAAAGATTGCTGAATTTCTTAATATTTTTATCATAAAACGATTTGGACGCTCGGAAAGCAAGACTTGCGGAGATTGTCCGATGGGGATCGGAGGAGAGGGGCTATTTTTTAGGTACGTAGTTGCCTGAGCCCTGGCTCTCTCCTTCACTATTCGCTGTTTTGCTATCTTCGTTTTTTCCGATATCCCCAAAGAGCGCTGAAGCGCAACTACGTACCAAAGAGAGCGCCCAAGCGCAACTACGTACCTTTAGACGATGTAGGGAGAGTTAATGGGCTCTGCGCGGTTTGTGGCTACCAGAGTTTGGTAGACGAGGGCGGATATCTCGGCGCGCGTGATGTCGCGGGCGGGGGAAAGCTTGTCGCGGGCGGGATAGTTGACTACGATTTTGCGCTCTGTGGCGGTGGCGATGGAGTCGGTGGAAAAACTGGGAATTAAAGCCCGATCGGCATAAACGCTCAAAGAATTAGGATTGCCGCCCGCCAACTGCAAGCCGTTTACCAATGATACGATCGCCTGAGCTTTAGTCAAATTCTGTTCCGGGCGAAACGTGCTGTCGGGATATCCAACCAAAAACCCGCCTCGATTCGCTTTGACGATCGCACTTTGGGCCCAAAAATCCGCCGCCACATCCTTAAAAACCGTTGCTTCACGGCGCGGCGCCAACTGAAACGCCCTCGCCAACAACGCCGCATACTGAGCCCTAGTTAAACTCTCATCAGGTTTAAAAGTGCCGTCGGGAAACCCGTTAACAATATTCATCTTAGCGAGGCGATCGATAAAATCCTTAGCCCAGTGAGTGCTGATATCGCTAAACTTTACACCTCCAGGTGTCGGAGTTGGTGTCGGAGTCGGAGTTGGAGTCGGAGTTGGAGTTGGAGTTGGCGTCACATTTCCCAACTCAAATAAACCTTTTACCCGCGAAGGATTGAGCTGATTTCCCAGGGCAAAAATCTTAGTCGCAGTAGCATTTTGCAAATCAAATTCGCCATTGTTGGCAAAAATATTTCCCCCTAAATCTTGAGCCGTACCAAGATCTGGCAGAGATTTTTCCACCGCAGTCAAACCATCTTCGGTATTTTTTTCAATGCGATTCTTCCGCACAACCGGCTTAGAGTTCCCCGTTAAAACGATACCGGAGCGATTGGCGACAATTTGGTTGTCAACAATCAAAGGAGCCGATTGAGCTTGTAGAGAAATGCCGAAACCGGTATTTTGAAAAAGATTGCGCCGCAGCACACCTTTAGCACTTCCAGCCATAATTACCCCAGCGGCTGAGTTTTCCAGAAATATGTTGTCTAGAATCCCAGGATTAGCAGTACCTGTGGCAAAAACACCTTCGCGCTTACAAAGCGTAAAAGTGCAGTTAGCCACAGTAGGAGAAGTTGACTCCATCCAGACTCCGGTACCGCGAATATCTAGATTGGTGACAGTTACTCCCCGCAATTCCGCATCAGTTGCTAGCAGTAGAGTGATATTTTGACTCGCAGCGGTGGGACTGACAAATTTGCCACTTCCTTGAATTAGAGTACCGCTTCCTTTGTTGGATTCATTACCGATAACTTTGACTCCAGAGGGAATGTCTAAGGGAAATTGTTCGCCGCTGGCTGCGCTGTAAGTTCCCGCTGCTAGCTGAATAACTGTTCCCGATGCAGCGCGACTGATTGCGCGGGCGATCGTTTTGAATGGGGCTGATTGGCTGCCGGCTGCGGAATCGCTGCCTGTTTGGGGGTTAACGTAAAGTGTTGCCATGTTTTTGCTGTATGGATAATTTGCGATCGACTTTTAGGCAATTTTCATTCTGTACGAATTTGACTGCGGATATATATTTAGCTTTGATTGGGAAGACAGCCATAGGGGATGACAACCCCTGGGGGATTGCCCCTACAAAATACTTGATTTCTCGTTACCCGAAATAGCAGGTACCCGACTTCTTGAAGAAGTCGAGTACCTGGGTATTAGGCTTTTTCATTCGGATCGAGTCGAGATTCCCTGCCCAAAAACCTTTACCGCTTCAGCCAAATCAGTTTCGCCCATCAAAATGCAGCGTTTTAGCAAATCAATATCCAGGGTTTCCAATCCTGACAATTCACTCTGAATTACTTCTTCATATCCATCTTCGCGGAGGTGATACAACCGCAAAGTACCATCCTCCCAAAACCAGATTTCTGGCACACCCAAAGCCCGATATTTTGGCAACTTGCTCAATCCACCGCTAGTATAAACTACCTCGATAGACAAATCGGGAATCAACTTAGGTAGCCCCAAACAAAACGATTTATCAGCTTGGGTTGAAACTTCTCCCGTTTTCTCCTGCGTCATTGAACCAGAAGGGTAAAACCTAAGGCCTTGCGCCAGCAAAAAAGTTGTCACCAAGTAACCAATAATTTCCGAAAAATTTTCGTGTTGGAATCCCGGCATTATAATTTCGATCGCACCTGCAAAAAAAGACAATTTTACCCCAGGGGAATCTTCGGAGCCCTTCTGGATTAACTTGAATTGCTCCCAGGTGCCATTGAGCACCACTCGCCCATCGAGAATTTCGCGATCGAGAACTTGTGTCATTGAACCGCACCATTATCTCCTATGGGAATTATAACTGATATCATCTCCGTTCTCAAGAACAGGCTTTCCGGCCTGTTCCACAAATAATTAGTTTTCTTGTGGGGTAGGCCCCTGAGCCCGCCCGCTTCAACTCAAGAGGTTAATTTGGCAATGCAAGATGTTTGCAAAACTACTAAAAGTTGATTCTCAAAAACCGCACAAGTCGTCATTGTTTGTGCTAAAATAGGAACTTTCCCTTGTTTGAGAGAAAGTATAGCTTCCGGTGTAGAATCAAAGTCTTCGATCCAGCCGTAATCCTCTACATACTTAAGAGTTAAGGCATTGCGATCGAGCATCCAAAAATCAATCCCATACTTGTTAATGAAGCTTAGCAATACGGGTTTATCAGCCGTATATTGAGCGCGAATTAAATCGCTCGCTCGCTGCTGAAATCCGCTGTAGTAGCCTTTCTGATACGGCACTGCATATTCCTTTCCCACCAAAACCGAACGCTGGCTAAACGTTGGCAGATTATCGGCTTCTGGGGCGATCGAAGCAATCACAATATCTTGAGGTTGTTGCTGAAAAAATTTGTACAAAGCGGGCATTTTACCTTCTACATACCCGACTGTGGGAAATTTTTCCACTAAGCATGGATAAAGCACAACTGCGATCGCAATTATCACCATTGTAATTAGTGCAACTAGATTTTTTAACTTAAATTTTGTTTCCGTTGTTGATGCCCAGTTGCCGACGCCATCGATAATTAACGTCAGGGCGATCGCACTTATAAACACAACAATAAACCTCAAGCTATACGCAGTATAGCGTCCAGGCTGATAAAGCTTAAAAATGGTAGCGTGAGCCGCCAAAAACATCGCAAAGGATGCTAAAAATAGCTGAAGCAACAGCCAGATTTTGCTATTAATCCGACTCGCTAACGGAAAAGCCGATCGCCTCCACAGCAACAGCAGCGGCAAAAACAGCCCCACACAGTGAGTTACAGGCGTAAACAGCGACTTGGGAAACATCCCGCTACCCCTACCAGTCAGCCAATAATCTACCGGATTTGGACGAAAAAAAGCATTTCTGCCGTCGGCTGCAAATACGCCCATTTGCTTTGCTTCTGCTGCGGTATAAGTCGGGCCAAATTCCGATTTATCCAAGGCATAGGGCAGCATTACTAGAAAGATTAGTCCCAAACCTGTACTGCAAAATAGGTAATTTGTGCGATCGCCCGACAAGCGCAAACGGCCGTTTTTCCAGGCTACCAGCCGCAAAACTAACACGCCAGCAGCAACCAAGGCGTAGGGAGGGTAGAATAATCCAATTAGGGCGATCGCCCCCAAACAGGGCAGCAACGAACTCCGCGACAAATAATATAAAAAACCGAGAAATATCGGATAGATAAAAGCTCTGGGCGTTGTGGAAGCCAAATCATCCGTCATCCACATATGCTGATTTAACAGCAAAGATGCGATAAATCCAGTCAGCGGCACTGGCAGCATTTCCAAGCAAAGCCCAAAACAGTAATAGGTGGAGATTAAGCCGAGAAATAGCGGCAATATTTTGTGAAAAAATAGCGGGTGAATGCCGATTGTTGCTGCTAATTTGTAGAGGGCGCTGTATCCGGCGGGGGCGACTGATTGAAAGTAGTTAGCAATGAAATCGTTGGGGAACAATTGTCGATCGACAAACCGCATCATCCAGAAAACGTGCTGTCTCGCATCGTCTTGCACCATATACTCGGCGCTGAAAGCTTGAGCAATTCCTAAAACACCATAAACTGCGGCAAATGTCAAGCTCAGCATCAACCAGAATATTGTGCGCGATCGGGATTTTTCATCCACAGTCGCCGTCAGAAACTTGTGTAAGCGGGCAATTAATACCATTTGAGATTTGAGATTGGGAAAGAATGTGAAGGACGCACAACACGAACCAGTTTACCTTGCAAAGATTATGCTACTGTAATCGAAATGTGAATTCGGTTAACGAGTGCTTCCCAATCGCGATCGTTTTTACAGTAGCCACGGTTTCAACCGCCGAGTCTTATGGTGGCATATTGCCTCAGTAATGGTGCCCGTTGCGTAAATCCTATTAATTAACCGAATTACTGCGGCTGAATCCCGTTGAGAAACTCCGTTCTTGCCTCAATTATTGAAGGCATCAAAACGCACCGTACCAGCAATTCTAAATCCAACTCCGGCAAAAACTCACTTCTTAAAACTTGCTCGTAATCATCGTCGCGCAGCCGATAGATAGCCAACTGATTATTTGCCCAAAACCAAACTTCTGGGATGCGAAGTCGCAGATATTTAGTTAGTTTATTTGTGCTACCGCTAGAAATCGTCACTTCCACGGCTAAATCGGGATGCTCTTTCCTTGAACCTATATAATAAGACTCATCAGGTTCAAATGATACATCTTTTGCCTGGTTTCTGCGAGTTGCACTCCCTACAGGAATGAAATTAATCCCTTTCTCAAAAAAGTAAAGTCCTATAAATATAGCCAGAACACTTTTTATCTGTTCGTGGTCTTCGCCTAGCGTCATAAACTGCACACACCCATCTAAATAAGTTATTCGCAAGCCTGGGGCATCTTCTATTAAGGTTTGTAGCGCCTCAAATTGCTCCCAAGTATAATAACCTGGCAAGGTAAAGCGTTCTTCTTTAACAATTGTTATTAGTTCTGAAACTTGTACGACCATGGGCGCAATGCTCCGAATAAAAATCAGTAGCCCTGCCTTAGTATAACCTAAATAGGGACTATTCATCAAAGTTAATTTGACGGTTAAATATTACTGCGATGATTCTGGGCGATCGCATATTGCCTCAGTACAGGTGAAATTGTGTAAAAATTTGCTTGTTGTTCAATCAAACAACGCCGGGATAAAGATTGCAGCGCATTTACCAAATCTGATGCGGGAATTCGGCTATTTTCTAGCAATTGGGTGAGGTCGATCGCACCGCTTGCTTTCGCCAACCAGGAGAGGACTTGTTTTTCTAGTTCGGATAGGCGATCGCACTGCTGCTGTAAAACATCTTTCAAATCTTCGGGCAACAATATGGTATCATCTGGTAATAACTCTGTGACGCATCCGCCCAACTCTTGAATCAGAGTCGCGACGCTTTTTAACCAGAGGAGATTGCCTTGGTAGCGCTGAATCAATGCTGAGTAGTTGTCGATGTCTGCTAATCCATAATCTCTGAGGATTTCCCGTGCGGCGTAGAGGTAAGACAATTGAGCTGGGAGGCATTGTTGATATGGGAAAAATTGAAGTAGGAAAGTGTAAAATATATGATGATGGTAATTTCAGATAGCCTGATTGTTGTTGTGCGCTGGGGCTGCGAGCCAGCGCCCTTCTTATTTTTTCAAACCAGAGCGATCGCCCTTTCCGACATATTCCCTTAACCCTCGCGTCACCCCAACCTCTTTTTCCACCGACAATCCGACGATCGATTTCCACCATCTCAAAGGGCACTGATTGCAGACTCTTAGCGTGAAGCGTAGCTATCCCGTAGGGCGATCGCCACAGCGAAAAAGGGATCTCGCCCTATGCGCTACAATAAACGTAAAGCTCATGATTAGTCTTTCAAAAATTAACATGATAAACATAGACTTACCGCCATCTGATCCATTCACAAACCTCAAAGTGACGCTCCTGCTAGAAGCACTGACATCCGGGCAAGTTGTGGCATCTGTCAGAGAGTTTCCAGACTGTCGAGTGAAAGCAGAAACACGAGAAATGGCGATCGCCCAAATTCAAGCTACCTTTTTAGAACGGCTCAAAAATATAGAAGCGATTTCCTGGAACGTGCCAATTCAGGGTTCAGAACCAACCTGGATGAAGTTTGCAGGTGTCTTTAAAGACGATTCCGATTTTGCGGCAATTATGGAATCAATTCGCGCCGAACGAACCTCAGATGATGACTCGGAAGTCGATCCTTCCTATTACTTGTAGAGGCGGCTTAAAGTGTGTCGATATATTCTGGATACCGATTGCGTTTCGCTGATTCTTTACAATCATCCCCAAGTCACCGCTAACGTCGCAAAGCATCAAGTTTCTGTCACGATTGTCACGGTTCAAGAACTCTTTAATGGCTGGATTGGCAGGATTAACGATCCGTCGATGCTGCATAACCTACCTGCACTCTATTCAAAACTTTGGACAACTGTAAAATATCTCCAAACTATTGAGGTACTGGATTTTACAGCAGAAGCTGATAGTTGTCTCAAGAAACTGTTAAAAGATCATCCGCCTCTGCGGAAAAATCGCCTGCAAAAAGATATGCGGATTGCAGCTATTGCCTTGTCCGTTGGTGCTACCGTTGTCACCCGCAACCAACGAGACTTTGCTCAAGTTCCCGGATTGTCAATCGAAGATTGGACGCTTTAGTGCGTAGGCGATCGCCCTTTCCGACATCCGACAATCCGATCGATTTCCACCATTTCAAAGGGCGCTGATTGCAGACTCTTAGCGTGAAGCGTAGCTATCCCGTAGGGCGATCGCCACAGCAAAAAAGTGCGAGATCCCTTTTTTATTGCTCGATCGCCCTATAAAAAGATATTGACGATGATAGTGGAGATTGGGAAAAATACGATCTATGATAGATTTAAGCAATTATTCTCAAAAACCTATGGAATACAATCAAATTATCACGATTGAACCTGGAAAACGCAGCGGCAAGCCGTGTATTCGGGGAATGCGAATTACTGTGTACGATATCCTAGAGTATCTAGCTGGTGGTATGACAGAGGCAGAAGTTCTAGAAGATTTTTCGGAACTCACTTCCCAAGATATCAAAGCTTGCCTTGCCTTTGCTGCTGACCGTGAGAGAAAATTATTTTTGGCATCGATTTGAAACTACTACTGGACGAAAACTTATCAGACGGAATTATTCACAGGATTATCGATCTGTATCCCGATTCCGCTCATGTCAAAACCTTGGCACTTACCAATACTGATGATTCAATTATTTGGGAATATGCTCGTGCGAATAATTTCGTAATTGTTTCCAAGGATTCTGATTTTCATCAACGGAGTTTGCTGTACGGTCATCCACCAAAATTTATCTACCTTCGGATTGGTAACAGTCCAACCTCCAAGATTGTTCAAATATTAAGAGATAATTTTGACATTATAATTCAATTTTGGAATAGCGAAGTAGAAAGCATCTTAGTATTGGCTTAATGCGTTGGCGTTGCCCGCAGAAAGCATCGCCCTTTCCCCGACAATCCGATCGATTTCCACCATTTCAAAGGGCGCTGATTGCAGACTCTTAGCGTGAAGCGTAGCTATCCCGTAGGGCGATCGCCACAGCAAAAAAAGGGCGATTATTCTGAGAACGCGAGTTTAGAGGCTAAACTAGATGTATATAATCTTAAATAAACGATATGCCTCTCAGCGAACTTTTACCTACCGTCAACCAACTATCCCATCAAGATAAACTTCGACTTATTCACTTTCTCCTGCTTGCAGTTGCCAAGGAAGAAGGATGCAGCTTAGAACCTAATGAAGATAGTAATTCAAAAAATGTACTCCTGAATCAACTAGCATCAACCAGCGCAGTTGTATGGTCTCCACAGGCAGATAGTGCAGGAGTTAAAGCATTATCAGAACTTCTAGTTGCCACCCAGGAATCAGCCAATGCTTAATCGTCAAAGATTTGCATTTACAGAACGAATTGATAGCCTTGGCCGTTCGAGCATTCTGCCATATTTGCCCATCACACTCTCCAATGGCAGCAACTCTGTAGAAGTGATGGCATTATTGGATACGGGTGCGAGTGTCAACGTCTTGCCCTATGAGATTGGTCTACAACTAGGGGCAATATGGGAACAGCAAACCGTTCCTATTCAGTTGAGCGGGAATTTGGCTAGCAGCGAGGCCAGGGGATTGGTTCTTTCGGGTACAGTTGCTCAATTTTCGCCGATCTTACTTGCATTTGCCTGGAGTCGATCGACAGATGCGCCGGTAATCCTTGGACACCTCAACTTTTTTGCGGAGTTTAATGTCTGCTTTTTTCGTCATGAGTTAGCTTTTGAGGTTTACCCAATACAGAAATGAAGAGAGGCTGCACAGTCATTGCAATGCGATTTTATGCTTGTGCAAACTGGGATGAGGTAAATTAGTGCGTTGGCGAAGCCGACCTTTGGCATCGCCCTTTCCTACATATTCGCTTAACGCTCGTGTCACCCCAACCTCTTTTTCCACCGACAATCCGATCGATTTCCACCATCTCAAAGGGCACTGATTGCAGACTCTTAGCGTGAAGCGTAGCTATCCCGTAGGGATCTCGCCCTTTCTGACATATATTGCTTAAGTTGACACTAATGCTCTAGTCCTTAACCCTGACTTAAGAGGACTGAAGTCCTCACTACGAACCAGGTTTGTAGTAAGGACTTCAGTCCTTTCAAATGTTAAGCTGGAAATTACAGAAATAGAACTGCAATCCCGATCGCGATCGCACCAATCCCCATCACAAAAGACCAGAAACGGTGATAGCTGCTAACCGTCGTACCGCTATCGCTTTCAAGCTGAATCAAATCCATCCAAGGCGCCACACCCCGGCGGAACCAACCCAAAGCACTAACATCCATACCAATCAAACTTTTAACCCGTTTCATCCCAAACAGAAAATTACCAATCGGCCCAAAACGAGAAGCATAATGTAGATACATCATTCCCGTTCTGTCTTGCAATTTCAAATCAGAACCAAACGCATAACCCGCATCACCGCGACCAATTAATTCGCCTTGTAGTTTCGCAGGTTGACCGCGTAAAGGACTAGCATAAGGGTCAGACATTAAAGTTAAAACATCCAACTCTTCTGCTTGTGCGTAATTCGGGAACATCACCAAAGCTTTGATTAAAATTCCCACGCCCAAACCGATTAAAGCACAAGCAACCATCATCATCGGATTCGCAGCCGAGAGGGAAATGCCGATCGCAAAACCCACCGCCAAGCCCAGAGTTTCCGCACTGTACAGCAGCAAATCAAAAAAGAAATTTCCGTACAATTTCCGCTTGCTCAAATTGTGGCCTTCGCCCACAATCCGACCCATATCAAACTCAATATCCAAGCCTAATTGTTCCGCATAGGTGCTCAACGCGCGAACTCGCTTACCAGTCAGCGGGTGAGTCGAATTCAACTCCATCCACCAACCCCACGGATTGAACATATCCCACAGAAAAACTCGTCCAATTTTTTCCGGTTTCGACGAAATCCGGTAAGCAGTACCGCTAGATACCGCAGCTTTTGCATCATAAATGCCTAAAGCGCGAGTTCCTTCTAACAAGCGGCTGGGTTCCGTTGCTCTTTCTCCTTCTTCCAAAATACCGTAAGCAATTTTTACCAAAGCGCGCGATAAAGCGTTGGGGTTTCCGGTAGTTTCGGCGGCAAAATGGTCTGCAAAATATTCTCGTGTCCGCGACAGATACAGCAGCAAATAAGTGCCGGCGATGTAAAAAAAATAAGCCACAGCAGCGACGCTACCTGCCGCACTTCTAGCTTTATCGCCAGCGCTTCGACCGAGGCTTTGAGCTGTAGTGTAAATTAAATAAGTAATCTGCACTAAAGTTGAAGCTAAAGTCATTACTGCAAAGTCCCAATGGACGATGTGACCGAGTTCGTGGGCGTAAACAGTGGCAATTTCATCGTCGTCTAAATAGGTGAAAAGACCTTGACTGACGACTAAGCGAGCGCTGTTAGGAAAGGAACCGTAGGTAAAAGCAGTAGGGTTTTGGTCGTCGATAATTCCTAAACGCGGCTGTTTGAGGTTTTTCTGTTTGCAAACCTTCTGAATAACTTTCGCCGTTTCTGGACTCAGGCTGTCAATTTCTGCTAGGGAAACCCAGCGAGTATTGTAGAGCCAATTTTGAGTTAAGTCCATCAAGTAAGGCGATAGGAAAAAAGCCGCAATGTTAAAAATCAGAGTTATGGGAAGTGCGATCGCCAATCCGGTAACTGGATCGGGGCCGTTGAGAATGAAAACTGAGGCTAAGGATAACACGAACACCATACCAAATAGCATGATGATAGTGGCGCCGGAAGCTAAAACGAGGTTTCCGCCAGTTTTCTGGATCAGTTTAATCCCGGCTTTGGGCGATCGCCCTGCCTTGCGTAAAGGAGCTTGAGATGACATAATATTCTCCTAAGGTTATTGACAAAAGGTAATTACCGTGGGAATTTATCTATACTTCACTGTTTTAACCTGTCACTACGGAGCGCGCTAAGGAGTCTCAACAAAAATATATAATTTCCTGTAAATTGTTAAGATGGAAAACCGCCCGCCCAATTTATTTCCAAAAATCCAATTCCCATTTCAAAACTCAACAATCAAAACTATTTATAGCGGTCATCAGAAAGATGAGGTACGTTGTTGGGCTTGGGCCCTTCTTGGTTTAATTGGTTATATAAGCTGTCAGTTATCCCTCATCTTTTTGAGAAAGGCTATATTTCAAAGTTACAAAAAAGAATTGGTTTCAAGCCGGAACCCTTGTATGGAGAAATTAAAATCAGACAATTCGAGGTCGCCCTCAAGCTGTCAACTGTCAACTGTCAACTGTCAACTGTCAACTGTCAACTGTCAACTGTCAACTGTCAACTGTCAACTGTCAACTGTCAA
>NZ_JAEQCE010000005.1:0-83842 GCF_020738665.1 Microcoleus sp. PH2017_08_TRC_O_A | reverse complement strand
TCAACTGTCAACTGTCAACTGTCAACTGTCAACTGTCAACTGTCAACTGTCAACTGTCAACTGTCAACTGTCAACTGTCAACTGTCAACTGTCAACTGAATGAACGCCATGTCGATTATTGAAATTGCCCAAAAAACGCGCCAAGCTGCTAGGAAATTGGCAGTTTTGTCCGCTGATGCCAAAAATCAAGCGATTGAAGCTATTGCTAAAGCTTTAGAAGCTGCTGCGCCGGATGTTTTGGCGGCGAATGCTGCTGATTGCAAGGCTGCTGAGGCGGATGGCATTGCCAAACCGCTGTACGATCGCCTGAAGTTAGACGAAAGCAAGTTGCAAAGTGCGATCGCGGGTGTGCGCGACGTTGCCAAGCTCCCAGAGGCGATCGGTGCCGTCCAAATTCACCGCGAATTAGACACAGGATTAATTCTGAAGCGCATCACCTGTCCTTTAGGGGTTTTAGGGATTATTTTTGAAGCGCGTCCAGAAGCTTTAATTCAGATAGTATCCTTGGCTATCAAATCAGGAAATGGTGTGATTCTCAAAGGCGGCAAAGAAGCAGTCCGTTCCTGCGAAATCTTGACAAAAGTAATTCGCCAAGCATTAGCAGAAACCGCAGTCAATCCCGAAGTAGTCCAGTTATTAACCACGCGGGAAGAAACAATCGAACTGCTAAAAATGGATGAATATATAGATTTAATTATTCCCAGAGGTTCCAACTCTTTTGTCCAGTTTGTGCAGGATAATACCCGAATTCCTGTGTTGGGACACGCCGACGGAATTTGTCATTTGTATGCAGACAAAGCTGCGGATATCAACAAAGCAGTAGAGATTGCCGTCGATGCCAAAACGCAATATCCCGCCGCGTGTAATGCCATTGAAACTATGTTAGTTCACAGTGCGATCGCGCCCAAATTCCTGCCCATAGTTGCCGAAGCATTGCAGCAGAAAAAAGTCGAATTGCGGGGAGACGAAACCACCCGCGAAATCCTGGATATTGCCGCAGCTACAGAAACAGATTGGTCAACAGAATACAGCGATTTGATTTTGTCAATCAAAATCGTAGATTCTGTGGAAGAGGCAATTAATCACATCAATACCTACGGTTCCCGACATACAGATGCGATTGTCACCGAAGACAGCGAAGCCGCCGAAACATTTTTAAATGGAGTAGATGCAGCCGGAGTTTATCATAATTGTTCGACTCGATTTGCCGATGGTTTCCGCTACGGTTTCGGTGCAGAAGTGGGGATTAGCACGCAGCAAATGCCACCTCGCGGGCCTGTTGGTTTAGAAGGGTTGGTGACGTATAAGTATCGAGTGGTTGGAGATGGTCATATTGCGGCTAGTTATGTGGGGAATGAGGCTAAGGAATTCACTCATCGGGATTTGTAAAAAGTCAATAATCGCGCAGAGTTATCATTAAGAACAGCACAGGATGTGAGAGGGAATTTAGAGTTTGAAATCGCGGCTATATGGTAAAATCACCTGTGCTGTGCTAGGAGTGAAAGTCTAATTGCATTATGGCGAATTTACCAGATGAAACCTTAACAACAATCTCTAACTTGTTGCCTCGCTTGTTTCAAGTGATTAACCTAGCGACGGAAACGGAGTCTAGCTTGTTTGAGCAATATGGCGAGACAGATGAGACGATTGATGAGCTAGAGCAAGTCAGAAATGCAGAGGAAAGGTTAAGGACTTTGTACAATCGCATTTATGGGTTAGTGTTGCAGATAGCTGAGTCTCAACCAGCAGCTAATTCTGCTACACTAAATTTACTGTATCAGTCAATCGAACAGGCAGTCGCTACAGCCTATGCTGTAGAGGCAACAGCTCAAGAAACAAAAAGAAATTGGAACTTATTATGAATAATGAAAAAAAAATTCCTGATGCAGAGACGAGAGCAAAATCAATAGCTCGCTGGCGCGAAGTGAATTTAATGTTGGAAGATTTGAATATGAAGTTGGCGCAGGCTCAGGCTCTAGCAGAAGTCGATTTACAAAATAGCCCGCTTTACGTGCGTCGCCGGGAAAGAGTCAGAAAGCAGTTAGAAGCTTTGAAAGAGCATAAGTTAGCAGAAAAAGCAGGTGAATAAGCGCGATCGCAGTTGGGATGATTTTAAGAGTAGGCTGTTAGATACCCGACTTTAAAAAAAGTCGGGTATCTAGTATTTTTGTGAAGCCGTTTCTTACTTCTTAGTTATACTTTAAGTCAAACTTCTCTGATCGTCTATTCCTATGACTCTCATAGAAGATATAGATGATTTAATTAATTGATTTAATCAAATCACAAACCTCTACACCATCAAAGTGCGATCGCCCTCACAGCCAACCAAACTTAGCTACAATAAGCTATACCGTCCCCCGCGACTCCCCAAATCGAACAATCCGCCCTGGTTTATGTCCAACCCTTCCCCCCTAGCCCCAGGTTCCACCCTCGAAAAACGCTACCGCATCATCCGCGAATTAGGCCGCGGCGGCTTCGGGCGGACTTACCTCGCAGAAGATACCAACCGCTACGGCGAACAATGCGTGCTCAAAGAGTTTTCTCCGGTGGTTCACAGCCCGAAAGCGGCCGAATTGTTCGATCGCGAATCGAGTATGCTTTACAGCCTTCAACACCCGCAAATCCCCCGCTTTCGAGAGCTTCTGCGAACTGATATCGGCGGTAGTCAAGCTTTATTTTTAGTGCAAGATTATATCCCTGGTCAAACCTACGAAGAAATACTGATATCGCGCCAGCAACAAGGTAAAAATTTTAGCGAAGCCGAAGTTACTCAAATACTATTTCAGCTTTTACCAGTTTTAGAATACATCCACTCGAAAAATTTAATTCACCGCGATATCTCGCCGGACAATATTATTCAGCATGATGCTGACAAACTACCATTTTTAATTGATTTCGGTTCTGTAAAACAAATCGCAGCAAATGCTCTATTTCAGTCTAAGGGACAATCGGATACGGCGATCGGCAAACAGGGATATTCGCCAATGGAACAAATGCGACAGGGTAAAGTGTCTCCGGCTAGCGATTTATATGCTTTGGCTGTCACCGCTTTAGTCTTGCTGACAGGGAAAAAGCCTCAGAAATTGTACGATGTTAATCAAAAAACTTGGGATTGGCGGGATCGCGTCAGTGTCAGTCAAAACTTAGGGATGGTATTGGATCGGATGTTAGCAGATCGATCGGGCGATCGCTACCAATCTGCAAAAGAAGTCCGTGAAGCACTCAAAGACCCAAAATTATCCCAAATTGGCAGTATAATCTCCCAAATGGTCACAATGAATTTTGTCGGCCGCCCCTTCAAAAACGCCACTCAAACTCCTACCAGCAATCATACTCCTGTCAACCAAAACCCTCAAATTGTTAAAAACACCAATATTTTAAAATTAATTCCTTGGAAAACTGTCGCTAGTTTAAGCGTGGTTTTATTGCCGGGAGTGTTAGCTTTTGGTGCCGTCAAATCTGGTTTTACCCTACCCAAACTGCCTGAATTACCCAAGTTTCCGGAACTTCCACAATTTCCCACAAATACGTCTTTAGATGCAGAAATAGCTAGGCAAGAAAAAATTGGAAAGCGTCGCAAAAATCTCAACATTGACCCAGATATATTCTATCAAAAAGTAGATGAATTATTTTACAATAAATATCCCGAATTACAAGGTCGTACATTGACAGACAAGCCCGAAGATGCAGAAATTAGGCAGAAATGGTGTGAAGTTGCTGAGGATTTTCTGGATAATTTGGAGAAGGGAGGGCAGTTGTAAAATTTAAGATAGAATAAGAGTTATTTAACCACAGAGGGCGCAGAGGGCGCAGAGGGGAGAAAGAAAGAGATACAAGAGAAGGAGAACGGGTGCATCTCATTTTTGCAAATATCTTCGCCCTTTCCAAATTGAAATGCACCCAGGATAACTTTATCTGGTTTAATACAATTTGGTATAGGCAACTTACTTTTAGTTTATTTCACAATGGATTGTATTCAACTTACAGGAATTCGCTGCTACGGCTACACGGGCTACCTACCGGAAGAGCAGGTTTTGGGGCAGTGGTTTGAAGTGGATGTCACTCTCTGGCTAGATTTGTCGAAAGCTGGAAAAAGTGATGATATTGAACATACTCTGGATTACCGCAGTGCCATTACCCTGATTCAAGAGTTAGTCAAAAACTCCAAGTTTTTATTGATCGAACGGTTAGCAGATACGATCGCCCAAGCGCTTTTACAACTACCGTTGGTTGATAAAGTTAAGTTACAACTTTCAAAACCTGCCGCCCCGATTCCTGATTTTGGCGGCAAAATCATTCTAGAAATTACTAGAAGTCATTAGTGATTAGTCATATCATTTCCGGTCAATTACCATAACAAAAACAGTTGGTAGTACCCACGCAAGTCCGCTCCATTTTGCGGACTTTCGTGGCCACGCGCGATCGAATCTAATTGCGGTTAATGGATCGGACACGATATCATTGATTATTGGTTATTGGTATATCTTCTCAAATAACCAATAATCCGACTATTTCCAGCATTCATCGCCCTTTAATTCGAGTATTTATTTTGGCATCGATTCCAGTGTAATTGTGCTACAGTATCTTGTGGATTATGCTGCAAGCATTTTTCAAAACATCGGGAAGCAGCTTCCCATTCTTCTGTTGTGTAAAATACTAACCCTTGCTCAAACTCGGTTTTAGTAGCGAGTTTTTGCTCTTGAATTTCCGGCGGATCTGCATCCAAGACTTCAAAGACGGATACCACTTTAGATTTGCCTTTAACTTGTACAAGATCGACTAAACGAATGCAATATTGATTAGCATCTTTTAACCCTAAAAATGTGCAATCGCTAATCAACAAAGGCACGCCATACAGCTTAGTTAAAGTTTCTAGTCGGGAGGCTATATTGACAGCATCGCCGATTGTTGTCCCGTCCATACGAAATTTTCCGCCGACAGTTCCAAGCATTAACATTCCTGTATTGATACCGATGCCAATTTTAATGGGAGGGCGATCGCGTGCTTTTCGGGTTAGATTGTATTCGGCAAGTTTTTTGAGCATAGAGATTCCCGCCTTAACGGCATAATCCGCATGATAAACACTACCAAATAATGCCATAATCGCATCGCCAATATATTTGTCAATTAACCCATTATTCTCAATAATAGCGGGTTCCATTATAGAAAAATAGCTGTTAATAAATTTAAAAATATCTTCTAAAGGCATGGTTTCTGAAAGACTTGTAAACGATCGAATATCAGAAAACATAACTGACATCTCTTTTTTCACAGAATCACCAAGTTCAATATCGACAAGATTTTCTTTGTTCAACAATTTTAGAAACTCATCCGGTACGAAGCGAGAACAAGCTGTGTTTAAAGAAATTAAATTTTGGTTTATTTTAATTAATTCTATATTTTGTTTAATTATATTTTTTGCTTGCATATAACTTTTTGTAGCCTCTGTTATCGTCAAAAATAAATCTTCAGCTTGCCAGGGCTTAGCTATGTACCGATAGAGTTTTGCCGTATTAATGGCATTGGTGACTCCCTCGATACTCGCTTGCCCCGTCAGCATGATTGTAATTGTTGAAGGAGACTTGTTGTGAATTTCTTTTAAGACTTCATCTCCTTTCATTCTGGGCATCATGTAGTCGGCAATCACGACAGCAATTTGATGACCATCTTCTAATAAATCATCAACCATTTGCAGCGCTTCATGCCCGTCATGCGCTGTTTCTATTTGATATTGATTTTCCAGGGTTTCTGATAGTTCTTTTCTGAGGCTATCAAGAATCATTTGCTCATCATCGACACACAGAATGACTGGTTTTTTCATATTCCTCTAAGGTGGGATTAATTTATAATTTTTCAATTCCCGACTTGATGGAGTTAATCAGTTCTTGCTTTGTCCAAGGTTTGGGAATAAGATGATGAAGATCTGCTTCTTTTTGGGCTCGTTCGATCGCTGCATCATCTGCCTGTCCGGTTAATAAAATTTTCACCGTTCCTGGAAACCTTTTCTGGACTTCAACGAGCAATTCATCGCCTTTCATTCCCGGCATTAACCAATCAGAAACAATAATTACGACTTGAGTTCCTTCTTCATAAAGTTCGTCTAAAACTTCTAGTGCTTCTTCTGCATTTTCGGCAGTTTCATATACATATTGGTCATCAAATTCTTCTTGAATTTGTCGCAAAACGCTGTTTAAAATAACAACTTCATCATCAACACACAGAATTGCAAGCTTAGGCATAATTATTTTTTTTGCTGAAATTACAAACAATTTAACATCAAATTACTCTAAAGATCTGCTGGCAATGCCACAATAAAAGTAGTTTTTCCAGGCAGCGATCGAAAATGAATTGTCCCTCCATGTTTTTCAATAATTTTTTTTACGATGTCCAGCCCTAAACCGCTGCCCTCTCCTGGAGGCTTAGTGGTAAAAAATGGCTGAAAGATTTTATCTTGAATCTCTTCTGGTATGCCATTACCGCTATCGGTAATACTGACTTCAATGTTACCATTCAATCGAGCGGCATCTACTCTGAGTATTCCCCGATAATTCATCGCTTGCAAAGCATTGTGAATTAAGTTTGTCCAAACTTGATTGAGTTCATCGAAATAGCATTCGATCTGAGGCAAATCTTCATAGTTTTTGATTAATTCTACTCCATGTTTGATTGGATTTTGATAAAGTGTCAGAACTGCTTCTAATCCTTCGATAATATTGACTTTAATTTTTTGCTCGTTGAGATTTTGTCTGGCATAGGTTTTGAGTGCAAATACAACTTTTGCAGCCCTTTCAGAGGCAGTATTGATATCTCTAGTGCTTTCTTGCAATCGCACAAAAGAGCGGACTGTTTTGAGAAATATTTCGCTGCTGGGCTCTTGAAATAAATTGAACAGAGGTTCTATATTTTCGTAGATTTTAAGATCGAGAAGCAAATTGGCAAGAGTATCAGCATTACTGAGATTTTGGGTTTCTAGTTGGGCGACGATTGCTTTTCTCAGTTGTCGTCTTTCCCTTCCAGAAATCAATGCAGGATTTAGCAGCGATCGCGCTAATAATTCCTTAAATTGTAATTCTTTTTCGGGTGTCAACTGTCGAAACCATGTCGGTAATGCAGCCAAATTTTCCGAGAAGTAATCGCCAATATATTTAACAGAGGATTGAATCGCACCCAAAGGCGTATTGATTTCGTGGGCAACTCCCGCAATCAGTTGACCTAATGCTGCCATTTTTTCAGAATGAATCAATTCCTGCTGAGCTGATTCTAGCTGTTTTAAAGTATTGGCAAGTTCTTCGTTTTTTTGCTGTAGCTGTTGCGTTCTTTCGGAAACTTGAGATTCTAAATTACGATTGTAATTCTCTCTAAGTTTTTCGGCTTGTTTCCTTTCTGTAATATCGGAAAAAGTGGCAATCGCATAACAAATTTTTCCAGTTTCATCGCGAATTGGTGTCGAAGAAATCTCTAAAGGAACGATCCGTTTTTCTTGATGAATTTCTAGATCGTCAGTTCGCACTATTTCTCCTGACAAAGAACGCGCGATCGGCAAGTCTGGCGATCGGCACAAATCTTGGCGCTCGCTTTGATACAAAGCATAAATATGGGGTAAATTTTCGATATTCGAGATTGTCCCTTCTGCGATTTCAAACAATTCCTTAGATTTTTGATTGGCGTAGGTTAGTTGTCCCAGAGCGTTATGAACCGATACACCAATTGGCATAGCTTCTAAAAAATGTCTCAATCGCTGTTCATTTTCTATTAATCGTTTATTCTGTTCGGCTAGCTTTCTTTCCTGCACGTAACTTTTAATTGCTTCTTTAACTGTTAATTTTAAATCGACTTTGTGCCAAGGTTTGGAAATATATCGATAGAGTTTTGCGGAGTTAATCGCATTCACGATTCCTTCAACTGTTGCCTCGCCTGTCAACATAATTTTTAGAGTTTGTGGGAGTTTTTCGTGAACGTATCGTAGGACTTCATCTCCTTTGATATCTGGCATGATATAGTCAGAAATCACCAGCGCAATTTCACTACCATCTTTGATTAACTCATCCACCAACTCTAATGCTTCCGCACCTCCCAGTGCTGTTTCAATATCGCATTCATTGTCTAAAGATTCTGATATTTCTCGGATGAGGCTATCCAGAACAATTTGCTCGTCATCAATACAAATCACAATAGGTTTACTCATTTTTTTTTTAACGCTCTATTGGTAGGATAACTGTAAATGTGGTTTGACCTGGACGAGATTCAAAAGTAATCTGTCCCCGATGTTTTGCAACGATTTTGCGAACGATATCCAGTCCTAATCCGCTTCCTTCGCCTGGAGGTTTAGTGGTAAAGAAAGGTTGGAATATTTTCGAGTGGATTTCTGGGGGAATCCCCGTGCCACTGTCGGCAATGCTAATTTGGATATTTTCGTGATTGTGAATTGCGTTAACGGTGAGAGATCCTTTGTTATTCATCGCTTGTAGGGCGTTATGAATCAAATTCGTCCACACTTGGTTGAGTTCGTCAAAATAACACTGAATGGGTGGGATATGTTCGTAGTTTTTAGTTAATTCTATACCCTGTCTGATCTGACTTTGATAGAGGGTCAAAACTGCATCTATGCCGTCGAGGATGTTGGCTTCGATTGTTTCACCGCTAGAGTCGTGTCGGGCGTAGGTTTTTAGGGCAAACACGGCTTTGGCGGCACGATCGCTGGCGATGTTAATATCTCGGGTGCTGGCCTGCAAGCGCACAAAGGCCCGTACAGTTTTGAGAAATTGGTCGCTGTCGCTTTGTCGTAGAAGTGAGAATAAAGGTTCGAGGCGATCGTGAACTCCTAAGTCGAGGAGGATATTGGCTAATCCTTCAGATTTCTCAATGTTTTGGGCTGCGAGTTGGCTAGTAATTGTTTTTCTGAGTTGTCGGCGTTCGCGACCGGATACGATCGCGGTGTTGGTAATGGATCGTTGCAACAATTCCAAAAATTGTGTTTCTCGTTCTGGGGTAAGTTCGCGAAATAATGTGGGAAATTGGCTGAGGTTTTCGTTGAGAAAGTCGGTAATATAACTAACAGAAGAGCGAATTGCTCCTAACGGGGTGTTAATTTCGTGAGCAACTCCTGCTACGAGTTGACCTAATGCTGCCATTTTTTCCGATTGCACTAATTCATCTTGAGTTAGTTGGAGTTCGGTTAAGGTTTGGGATAGTTCGGCTGTGCGTTCGGCAACTTGTTCCTCTAATGTTCGATTGTAATCTTCGCGCAATTTTTCAGCTTGTTTGCGTTCGGTGATATCCTGGAAAGCTGCGATCGCATAACTTAGGTTTCCATCCGCATCGTAAATCGGCGTTCCTGCGCTTTCAATGGGAATAATTTTGTCTGGATGATGAATTTCCATATCCTCGCGACGCACGCTTTTTCCTTGCAACGCATTTAACAGGGGATCTGATTCTTGAGGATAAATGCGATCGCTACCAGCTTGGTAAATTTTGTATTGAATCTGAATTTGTTCGGCAACGGATGCTACCACACCTTGACCGAGAAGATGCTGTCCAGTTTGATTGGTGTAGTAGGGATTTCCGTGACTGTCGGTGACAAAAACACCAATGGGCATGGCATCGAGGAATTGCGATAGGCGACCTTCGCTTTCAGATAACGCTGAATTCAAGGCTTTCATCTCGGCATTCTTCTGTTTGAGTGTTTCTTCATTTTGGCGCAATGCGGCGGTGGCGCGATCGATCGCCAATTGCAACCGTGCCGGTTCGCTAGCTAAAATGAAGACACCGATGCTTCCCACAAGTGCGATCGTCATACCTCCTCCCCTCAACCAAATAGTAACTGGTGAATGGTCATACCATCCAGTTTTAGGAACGGCGGCCAACTGCCAAGAACCGTTCGGTAACGTGACGGAAAGAAAAACGGGTTTTTCCTGAAAAATTGCCCCATTGCCGAAAAAAACCTCACCTTTTTCCCCCAATCCATCTTTGCCACGCAGTACATATTTTAAGTTAGATGATTCTTGTAACAATCCGGCTTCTTCATAGATAGTTTCGGGATTGACCAAAATACTCGCGAGTCCCCAATATTCAGATTTTCCCTCTATTGATTTGACAAAAATAGGCGATCGGTTAATAAATGCAGTACCGCCTTGTACGAGTTTAACCGGGCCGGCAACAACCGATTTTTTTGAGGCAATAGTTCGATCGACAGCTTCTTTTTGGGTCGGCGTTGCTGCTAAGTTCAACCCGAAAGCTTTTTCGTTGCCTACAACCGGATAAATATGACTAATCGCCGATTTTTTGGCTAGGTTCGTACTCCGAATCCCTCGATACCTCTCCAACAGAGGAGAAGCAATAGCTGTAAATTCATCTTGGGTGAGTTCGGGACGGGTTGAAGCATGAGTGACTAAAGCTTCTACGAGAAGAAGTCTGGTGTTAATTGCCCCTTCCAAACGGGCTCGCACGGTACTCAGTTGATTGAGAGTATCTGCCTGTTGTTGTTCCTGAAATCGCTGAGTTTCGGAGCGATCGAGAATCATGGTAGCCGCCAGAATTGATAAGGCTGCGCTCGCAGCAGTTACAAAGGCTTTACCAGTATGTTTTTGAATTTTTCTCATACTATAGCAACCGCCACATCGGTGAGGGCATAAATAACTTCATGAATAGAGCCGATACCCGTACTGCATCAATGATTTGATTCGGGTTCTGCAACTGTCAACTGTCAACTGTCCACTTTCCACTGCTATAGATTGTCCGATATGACTCAATATAAGTTAAAAAAATGGTACGATAGTCCCAATGAATTCGGTAGGTTACAATCGGGAATTGCTAATTTTTAAGATACCCGAACTTAAGTAACACAAAAACTCCTTACAAGTAGCAAAGTTTCCAAAATTCAGATCGCTACTGCACCCTTTCGGGATCGCGATATTTAAAATAAGCTACAATTATGAGCAATAGTCCGGACAGTTTTTAGTTGTAGTCTGAAACCCTTGATTTTCCGTTGGCAACTCGATTACCGACTCCCCTTGAAACTTTGATGCTCTTCTTGGCGATCGAATACTGTCCGAAGGAGTGCATCTCACTTTTCAAGAGGGCGAAGCATGACCGCATATAAGTTATTAGTTATCATCTCATATTGATTTCGGTCATGCTTCGCCCCTACAAACATATTTGCCTTGCGCCAGATGCACCCGTCCGAAGTATTGGTGAGAAAAATTATCTGTATTGCTGTATTCTACAGCGACTTTATTGAGAATTGGCAGTAATTAGGATTTTTACCAACTGCTCTGGGAGCTTTGGTTTGAAGTTGTTTGAAGTGGTATTACACGATACTTTTCAGACATTTTATAGTTTTGCGACATCTGAAAACATTTCAAGCTTATCTCTATTAGCCGATCGCCCTTGATGGTCTTTTGCTTCTAATTTATTGGGTTGAGGGTTGGGGATATTTGAGCTAAAGCACCGAAATTCCCCAATTTGGTCAACCCTCCACCTTAATTCTGACAGCTTAATGACCGCTGATTACCATTTCAGCAGATTAAACTCTTCCATGTCTACGGTATTGCGGTTGCGGTAAATCGCCAAGACGATCGCCAAACCAACAGCAGCCTCAGCAGCCGCAACGGTGACTACAAAAACAGTAAATACTTGACCTTTAATCTGTACGGGGTCAAGATAGTTAGAAAAACCCATCAGATTGAGATTGACTGCATTCAGCATCAACTCGATCGACATTAATACCCGCACGGCGTTTCGGCTGGTAATTAAACCGTAAATGCCAATGCAGAAAAGTGCAGCAGCTAATAACAGGAAATACTGGAGTTGCAGTTGCATAATTTTTGGGAGTTGCTCTCAGTCTAAATTACTACAAAACAGGCAGATACAGAGGCTGCGAACAGAAACCAGGTTTCTCGCCTGACGAACAGATAGGTACGCAGTGCACACCCTACAATTACTTTGTTTCCGGTGAAGAAACATCACCGGCTGAAACTAATTCGCGGGGGCGTTCAGGCAAACTAAAAGCTGGTGTATCTGATTGCTTCACGGACAGTTCATCCGCAAAGAAATCGCGGCGCGCCAACACAATTGCTCCTACCATTGCCATCAACAAAAATACCGATGCTAACTCGAAAGGTAGCAAATAGTCGGTGAAGAAGTGTTTGGCGATCGTCACGATCGAACTTTCGGCGGGTGCTCCCGTCGTTGTCACAATTGCCCAAGGAGTAGACACTACCATCGTGCCCAAAAGTGCAAACAAACCAGCACAAACGACTGCGGTTGCGACTTGACGCACCCAAGCGTTAGGAATTGTGCGGAACTCTTCTCGTTTGTTTACCAACATGATGGCAAACAAAATTAAGACGTTAACAGCGCCAACATAAATTAAGATTTGGGCTGCTGCTACAAAGTCAGCATTCAACAATAGGTACAAGCCGGCAATGCTGGTAAATACGCCACACAGCAGAAATGCTGAGTAAACGATGTTGGAGAACAGGACTACTCCTAATGCTCCTCCAATCATCATTACGGCGAGTATGCCAAATGAAACAATTTGAACCCCTTCGGCTAGATTCACAATATTTAATCCTTTGTTAATTGGGCATTGGCCATCGGTAATTGGGCATTGGTAATTGAGAATTGGTAATTGGCAATTGGTAATTGGCAATTGGTAATTGGTAGTTGGTAGTTGGTAATTTGTTGTTTGTTAGTTCCAATAACTTATTACCGATTCCCCATTCCCCATTCCCCATTCCCAATTACCGATTCCCCATTCCCCATTCCCCTTACTTACTTTCCTGAATTTCCTCTGGGCGGAGGCCTGCACGGCGATCGGTGTAGGAAACTTCATGAGGATCCATCACACCTTTCGGCAAATAAGCGAATTCGCGCAACGGTGTCACCATCGGATCGTCTGAAACCTTGTATGGTAAACGTCCGAGGGCCACGTTGTCATAATTCAATTCATGACGTTCGTAGGCGGCTAACTCGTATTCTTCTGTCATCGACAAACAATTAGTCGGACAATATTCTACACAGTTACCGCAGAAGATACACACCCCGAAATCGATACTGTAGTGCTTGAGTTGCTTCTTCTTAGTTTCTTTGTTAAATTCCCAATCTACAACAGGTAAGTTGATTGGACATACCCGAACGCAGACTTCGCAGGAGATGCACTTGTCAAATTCAAAGTGAATTCTGCCCCGAAAACGTTCGGAAGGAATTAGTTTCTCGTAAGGATACTGCACTGTAACTGGTCGGCGTCTCATGTGATCGAAGGTCACTGCTAGTCCTTGGCCGATATACTTAGCAGCTTGAACAGTCTCTTTGGCGTATTCGCCTACTTGATTGAGGAATTTTAGCATCGTTTTCTCTCTCTGTACTTGAGTTTTTGGTAATTGCTAATTCATAATAGGTAATGAGAGTTAACAGGTATTTTTATCCGGCAATCAGGAGACGGCAGTGCCGTTTCCCTACAGTTATATCCGGCAATCAGGAGACGGCAGTGCCGTTTCCCTACAGTTATATCCGGCAATCAGGAGACGGCAGTGCCGTTTCCCTACAGCTCCCTTTACCTATTATGAATTAACCGCCAAAAGCAAAGGGAAAGGCAAGTTTCAAAGCTGCGGTCAATAGCAAGTTAACTAGAGCAACCGGAAGCAAAAACTTCCATCCCAAATCTAGCAATTGGTCAATCCGAACTCGTGGCAGAGTCCAACGGAGCAGAACTGCCAAGAACAGGAAAAAGTAGGCTTTCAACAAGGTCATTGTAATGCCCAGCGTGCCGGTAATTACCTGTAACCAAGGAGTTGTTTCGCTCAATCCCAGGGCATTTGTGATAACTCCGACGGGAATCGGGCATTCCCAACCACCGAGGTACAAAACGGCTACTAGCAGGCAAGAAAGGACGAGGTTAACGTAGGAAGCGATGTAGTATAAGGCAAATTTCATGCCTGTATACTCAGTCTGATATCCTGCTACCAATTCTTCTTCTGCTTCGGGTAAGTCAAAGGGTAAACGTTCGCATTCGGCTAGTGCTGCAATCCAGAAAATCAGGAAACCTGCGGGTTGTCGCCAGACGTTCCAGCCGATGATGCCGTAGCCGGCTTGTTGGTGTACGATGTCGATCGTACTTAAGCTGTTGGACATCATCACAACTGCCAATACTGCCAAAGCTAGGGGAATTTCGTAGCTGAGGGATTGAGCAGCGGCTCTGAGTCCGCCGAGGAGAGCGTATTTGTTGTTAGAAGCATAGCCCGACATCAGCAAGCCGATCGGCTGAATGCTAGAAAGAGCAATCCAGAGAAATATCGCTGTCCCCATATCGGCGATGAGCATATGCTCTCCGAAGGGTACGATCAAGTAGGACAGAAACACTGGAATCACGACAATTACCGGGCCGAGCGTGAACAGCAGCGCGTCAGCTTTTGCCGGTACAATGTCTTCTTTGAATACCAACTTCATGCCATCGGCAACGGGTGCTAGGACTCCCAGGGGGCCGAGAAATTCCGGGCCAATCCGCTGTTGAGCGGCGGCGGAAATTTTCCGCTCTAGCCAGACGCTAGTCAGTACCCCGAATACAGCACCGACAACCATCAGCACCATTGGCAGTGGTAGCCAAAGCACGTGGGCGATGTCCGCCGGTAAGCCCAAATTCGTCAGGGCTTCTACAAAACTTCCTTGTAAGTCAATTCCTGGGTTCATGTTTCCAGCTTTTGAGCGATCGCCATATAATTTTTCACCCATCCTTAGTAGGAGTAGGCTTGGAGATTTGGGTGTTTGTAAAGATTTTTAATGCTTTACCGCATATCAGTATATCGCCGGACAGGCCCCAAGAACCGATAGATGAGGGGAAGTTATAGTTATCTGATCCCCAAGCTTGACTAATGGGTTGCTAACTTATGGTTGAGGAATGAAGAGGAGACGGCAGTGCCCTGTCCCTACCATGATTAATTGTAGGGACACGGCACTGCCGTTTCGTCCGTTTATATCATTGCGATACTAATGAAATTGATATGATATCAATTCCGGTTACACCAGAATGATATAGAGTCCAGGGCAGTGCCGTCTCCCTACAATATTTGTCGGTAGGGACACGGCACTGCCGTCTCCTGATTTTGGCTACTAATAATTCCGATGCTACCGGATTTGATATCACTCCTTTGAGATATAGCCCAAACAAAAAGGGCAGAGAATTAATTCTCTGCCCTTTTTATGCTTTAAGGTAACTTTCAAATGGCTTAAACCATTGATTTTACGCTACCTTTTTTATGGAACTGGGCAGAATCGAACTGCCGTCCAAAATGGGTATTTACCTTCCGATCGTTCACAGGTTTATCCCCTCTGATCCTTGGGGCGGGAACCATCTTTATCCTAAATGGGAGGATTTTCTAGTGATTGCTTTCCCGGCTAGACGACTAGAAACGTTTAGCTAGGGCATCCGTTGGGGGTTGTTATGCTGCCTTTAACGGAGTTAAGCGGCATACACTCTGAACCAAGCTAGAGAAGTTTTTAGGCTACAGCTACGGCTTTGCGAGCGAAAGGAACGATGTTGTTCGCATTTACTATTTTTTTTGAGCCGATATTAACGAGAGTAGACTCCCTCTCGACCTGCATCACGGAGCAGCTTTCGCCACCCTGTCGAAACCATTACAGCCCCTCGTGTTCTCTAATCATAGCTAATATTTTGTATAACGTCAATCGATTTTGGATTTTAGATTTTAGATTTTGGATTGAAGATTTTGGATTTTGAATTGAGGATTGGGGATTTTGGATTGGGGATTGGGGATTGTTTGGCAAATAGTAGAGGCCGCACTACCAAGAAACCGGGTTTTTTAACCGAGACAGATTCAAAAAGGTACGTAGTTGCGCTTGAGCGCTGAAGCGCAACTACGTACCTAAAAAACCTTTAAGTATTGTGACACTTGCGATCGCCAACTGTGAGAATGAGCATTTTGGACAAATATTTTCGTTAAAAAACCCGGTTTCTCTACACCGGTGGAAGATTTCTAATGCAAAGTTTTGTCCCAGACGCCGATGTAAATTCGATCGCGATTGTTGCGTTCGATCGTCCCTTTCAACGAACCTTTCTGAAAATTAAACCGATTGGTGCGACGTTGCTGCACGTCCCGGAACCCTTGCAAAATCTCCTTATCTGCGCCGCCCACCATGCCGTTTAACGCGGTTCGGACTACCAAATCGTCCACCGACTGGGCAAAAGAACCCTCTGTTTGTACGAGTTGTTCGGAATTGCGATCGTAAATATAGCCCAGAGTCACCCGGTTCGGCAGCAATTCATAAAGTGCGGTGCGAGTATTCGGCCAATAGCCGCGGGATTGAGAGTCTGTGGGATCTCCCAGTGCACTTACAATCTGACTTTCCGGCGTACCAACGGCAAACCCTGGGATAGTGGGAGTCTTCTGATAACCGGTTCCTGGTTGTTCGCTGGGTGGGGGCGATCGATCGGGCGGCAATTGCTTGTCAACCAGTTTTTCCGCTGGTGTGGGTTTCCCAGCCTCAGGTGTTGGAGTTGTTGTTGGTGCTGGAGTTGGGGCCGGAGTTGGAGTTGGCGCGGGAGTTGGAGTTGGAGTTCGAGTTGGAGTTGGCGCGGGAGTTTCAGCAGCAGGCGACGGAGTTTCTCGGCGAGGGGGAATTGGTGCGGGTGTGGGAGTGGGAATTGGTATGGGGCTGGTGCGTGCGTCTGGATCTGCGGGGGGGGAAGTGCGATCGTCCTTCGCCATCGGTGCCGGTTCCGAAGATTGTCCGTTGAAGAAAATCCTCGCAATCCCGACTAAACCACCGAATATAAGTGCGATCGTCACAAACGCCAAAATCAACCAAACCTTGCGGTTGCTGCCCCCATTCGTCACCACAGCAGGCGCTGTTTTAAGAGTTGCAGGCGACTGAGGGCCGTGTCCCGGCATCACAGCCAGCGTCGGCCCGGTATCCGACCCTGCACCCTGCCCGTGCAGCAGCGACAGCCACTCATCCACGCTAGCAGGGCGATTTTGAGCCTCTACCGTCATCCCCCGCATCACCGCTTGACTCACAGTCACACTTAAGTCTGGCCGCAAGTCGCGGGGTGAAGGCATCGGCTGACTGGTACGCAAAATGGCAGCCACGGGCACCCTGGCTGTGAGTAAAGTGTAAAGCGTCGCCGCTAGCCCGTAAACATCGGTAGCGGGCGTATATTTTCCTTGGGCGAAATACTGTTCTGGTGGTGCGTAACCGTCGGACACCATATTAGTGTGACTTTGAGTTGCACCTGCTGTAAACTCGCGGGAAATGCCAAAATCGATCAGCACGACTTCCTGAGTACCTTGGCGCAACAGAATGTTTTGCGGTTTGATATCTCGGTGCAGCAAACCCTTTTGATGAACTGCTTTCAAAGCAGCGCCAATTTGAGTGATGTAGAGAATTGCCAGATTTTCTGGGAGGGGATTGTTTGTACCGACTACATCGCCCAAATTCTGACCGGCTATGTAGTCCATTACCATGTAAGGCTGTCCGTCTTCGACAAAGAAGTCGCTGACGCGCACTATATTCGGATGGACGCAGGAAGCCAACCGCCTTGCTTCGTCTTGAAACTTGCGATCGAACTCGGCAAAATTTGGTTGTCGCCGCAGGGATTCGTTGAGGGTTTTAATAACGACAGGCTGTCCTAAATAGCGGTGAGTTGCCTTGAAGGTAATTCCAAAGCCACCGCGTCCCAATTCTTGTTCGAGGGTGTACTTTCCACCCTGTAAAGTTTTGCCGATGAGCGCATCCATAGGTTCGGGCGATCGCACTTCAAATAATATGGCTGATTATGGCACATATGGTTTGCTCAGTTACCAGTCTAAATGGCGATCGAGAAGTGCGATCGGCTCTAAGTAGCAGGTTTGCTATCTGACGTTGATACTTTTCTCCTGCCTCACACCAGATGTGAGTGTATCCGATACTCTTCTCCGATCGCTGAAATATCTGGATTTTTTCTGAAATCAGCATTCAAATTCAGCCTTGTTTCAATTTTCAATTAATACTTGTGCTACTTTTTGTAACAATGACGATTGACTGTTATCACCGATTTTTAAAACATTTTGAGTTAGCGTACTAAAATGTAAAGCTGCGATGGGATGCTCGATAAGCTCAGATCTAGGAATTGACTCTCCTGAATCTCTCTTCCCAATCAAATGATAGACTTTAAACCCTTTCTTAATCGAGTCTCCGATATTTTGTGCGGGAGGAACATAATACTGAATAAATGTTTCGTTCTTCAAATCCAAACTTATCATATTTTGGATTCTGTTAATAGGTTTAATCTCGCTGTTGTAATGGGATACCAAAGGTAACAATCTACTACTATTTTCACCTTTGTTTTTGCGGTCTATTGTTAATTCTCCGCTTTCCAAGTCTTCAATAATACCAATCCGTCCAATTAAGGTTGGCGTATACCTATCATCTGTATAACAACTAATATACAGCTTCTCTGATTCATCTACAAAATATTTTTGATCGTTAATTAATTTTTCTGACTGATTTTTTTTCCTTATTAATCGAAATTTCGTTTCTATTTGTTTCATATCTCGCATTACATTTTTTATATATATGCAACCATCTTTGTAGATAAATTCTACCGCAACCGCTTTAGGTTCCTTGTTTTTGGGGCTGCGTACATAAATACTAAAAAATTGTTTTTCAGGAAATGATTGATGAGTAATAGGCAAGCCCAAGTTCGGATTTGCAAGACTCTGCGCGATCCAGTTCTTAATTCCCAACTCAATCAATACTTTCTGAAATTTAGGTGAAATCTTTATCTTGTATTTATCGCAGAAACTTTCCCATTGTTTGCTATCTGCTTGTTCTTTTAGATAACAAAAAATAGAACCCTCTACATCCAAGATTTTCCCTTCTGTAAAAGATTGCGTCTCCTTGTGGAGACTATCTCTATCAATTTTCCAATTTGTATAATTAAAAACCGCAAAATCAGTTTTATCATCTCCCACAGCACGAAATTTTGGTATATCTATCCCCTGCGTGCTAAAAAATAGTCCCGTCTCCAAATAGTTAAATCTTTTCTTTAACTGTGAATAGAAATCTACTGACGATTTATTATCTATTGTTGTTGATGGATACCACAGATCGTTTTTTGCTTGATAAGCCATCGAACCCGCTTCTTCCTCCAAAAGTTTATTGAAAACCAAATAGTTTTTTTTCGGTTCGAGTTGAATATCTGACCATTTAATAGATTCCGTAATTTTCCAGCAAACCCCGTCCTCACCGTCAGGTACTTGTTCGTAGGTACTAACAGTTTTTCCATCATTGTAAAATGCGATCGTAGATATCCCTTGATGTTTCAGAAAGCATTGCAAAAATTGTCGGTCATCTTCTGTTAAATCGACTCCAGTATTGTTAATAATCTCTAAGGATTCTACAGATTCTATGTTTTTGATAAAAGGGTTTTCTAAGTAGTGGTCAGCGTGAAAATCAAGAGATTTAAATTTAATCTGGCACTCACTTAAAAAGTCCTCAAGTTTTGTCATGAGGTTTTGGTAATGATAAAGCTGAGTCTTTTTGAACTGGTCATAATTTTTGGGATCGCTACCAAATTGCATAAAATTTATTTTATTTTTTTTCCTAGCATCTAGGTCGCGATCGAAGTAGTAGTTCTTATCGTTGTAGACCAACAAATCTCCTAAATCATCACCATCTATGGTACTGTAGCTATCTTTTGGTAAGAAGAGTCGGTGTTTTCGAGACAAGGTTAATGTGAGTACGCCATGTTGATTGTATTTGATTAACAAGTTTTGTCCCCACACAAAAAGAGCCTCTTTCGATTTGCTGAGATCCCTGGAATGGAGTAACAGTAATTCTTCAAAACCATTCAGTGTCTCAAAGTATAAGCCTTGAGACAGAATATAAAACTTGAAAATGAGGTTGAAAATTCTTTCTCGATCGCTAGAATTGTCTGTAAATAACTTTTGCCATCCAGAATGATTTTTATTAGGGGATAAAAAGAACACATATTTTTTGCCCCCAGTATATGAGAGGAAGTATTGAATTTCTGATTTTTCTCGTTTCTCCCCATGTGCAGCAAGTCTTTCTTGGACTTGAGCTTTAATGTATTTATGCCGCTCTTTATAAAAGGTAGGCCGTGAATCCTCATTTTCAGAATCTTTATCTTCAGCAATCGGATATTTAAGCTCAAAATGTTCTATCCCTTGTCCCTCTTTAAATAGATACTTACGCAGTTTTTCGGCAACTTCTTGTGGATTTTCTAAAATTTTTAGTTGATTGGTTCGCGATATATCTGATAATGCTGCTGTTTTATTTTTCATTTTATTTCTCCTTTGTAAACAAAAACTCTTTGAGGATATTGGATTCTACTGGACAATTGCGATCGTCAAAGAAAATTAAATTTCCCGAAAATAGCGTGGGTGAGTATTGTTGATTTTTTTCTTGGGCGGCGTGCAAGTTAAGAAGTAACCCCCTTGCGGTGCTAAATTCTGGATAGTCTGAAACAATTTCCTTCAGCTTGTTTTCGGTTTTATCCAGCGTCTTTTTTGACAGGCGATTTCCCGAAGGTACGCTCCAAGCTTTAACATCAATACAAAATAACGTATTCTCCTTGACATAGTACAAATCAAACCGCTCGTATAGTTTACAATATTTTTTTAAATCTCGCAATGGCTCAAAACGATAGATGGATTTTATGGCTTTCCAGTCTTTACCTTCTTTGAAAACTACATCTTGAATCCAGCGTTCCACAAAATTTTCAGCCAGTGAAGGATACAACACATCGTAAAAGAAATTCGGACGCGGAATATAAGTATTAAAAACTTCAGGTTGTGGCATCAAATTGTTGTAGAGTCTGTAGATTAAATCAGTCGAAGGATCTAGGGAGCCAATTTCATTACCTTCTAAGTCATAGCCTCGCTCGCTAATTTTTAGATATTCAGGATATAACCGCTTCTGGTAAGGATAGATTTTTTCCCCATTGATGCTATCGCTGATAATCTGGAATTTTTTACCGCTTTCTTCCTCGGAAGCTAAATAGGGCGTAAATTCAACTTGTTCTGGGTTGTGATAGAATAATGACTCAATAAAATCAGCAGGAAATAGCCCTGAATCTCGCAACTTTTCCAGATACTTAGCTGGGTCTTTGAAAACAATTGGATCGCGCAACGCATCCCACGATTTTGTGATGTCAAAACTATGTTGATTAAGATGAAAGCGATCGATTTCCTCCAACATTTGTGTTTTAAACGCTTGGAAAGCCATAGTGGCATCAATCTCATCAAGAATATGATCTTCATAATCCTTAATCGAGCGTTTTTTTTCTTCTTCTCGAACGCTTAAGTAAACTTTGTGGTTGTTAACGGAAAATTTACGAATTTCCTCCTTTTCTTTCCCTTCCAGGTATCTGTAAAAATTCACTAAATTTTTTCTGGTTTCTTCATTAACAAATATTTTTACCACTTGGTTAGGAAAATCGCGTCTCTCAGATCTGCCGATCGCTTGCAAAACTTGTTTCCCTAATAAAATCTGGTGTTGCTGCTGTCGAAATTCTCCAGCTTCTGGTCGGCTGAGGTATTGGTTGAAATCTTTGATTTCAATATTAGAGTCTCCCAAGTTTACAATACTTTTCATCAACGCAAAATGGTAAAGCGTCATAGATAATCCAGAATCTTTTGATTTGTTCAGCGATGGGCCCATTACTGTATAGTAACTGTCCATTAACAAAGCTAAAGAGTCGAAATCTTTTTCATCGCCGTTAGGATTTTTAATAATCGGATTCAATCCTTTGGAAGCTGACTGATAAGCCGATATAAAGAAGATTTTCTCCCCTGCTTTTTCAACCAGCTCATTCAAATACGTGTTTTGAGCTTTTTTGTCGCAATAAAGACTGTTGAATGATGCCTCATACAAAATTATTTTAATCTGAATATTACTCTGATATTCCTTATGCTTTACTTGCAGATAATATATATTTGGATGTTCGGTTGATGCTTTAAATTTAAAGTTAGCCTGCTTGAGTAGCTCGCAATGTTGAATTAACTTTTTAATCCAGCGTAGAGTTTGAGTAAAAGCAATTGTTTCTTGAATTGAGTCATCCTCAAACAGGTAAAACAAGAAACGAATAAACTTTTGAATTTCTTGGATTTTGTAAGTTCCCAGCCAATTCCCATCCTGCTTGAGATCGTCGATAAAACTTTTTAAAATAGTTTCTTCAAATTGTTCCACAACTTTTTGAGTTTCGTTATTTGGGAAAGACAATAAATCTTCACCGAAAAACTTTACTGCAATCTGTCGCTGCGCCTCACGACTTTCTCTGATGTTTTCGCAAACCGATACTTCTTCCTCGCTCATTTCCTTAAAGGAAGTTTCACCGGATTCACTAGCATTCCGCAATTTATCTTTGAAATACTGCATATCATAGCTCGTGCTTAAATCTCCTAAAATTCCTCCTGTTGCTGAAATCAGAAAAATCACATTACTATTATTGCATAACATGGAATTGAGCTTGAATTCAGGCGAAGTCAATATAGCCGTACTACCAATAGAAACTTCTCTAAGGGCGCGATCGATCAGATTATTTTTAGGATTTTGATAACGAGAAATTTCTTTGATATTTACGATCGACTTATAACTTTCATAGACATAAGTAGTATTTAAGTATTTTAGCAGTTGATTTTGCGAGGGGCTTTCTTCACTTGCCTTTTGGACTTTAGCTATTTGTTTCGACCAAATTTCTAAAGAACGGGATTGAGAATCTTCAGCATCTAAGACGTTAGCTAGAAAATCTTTGATGGTTTTGATTTGCGATCGCACAGCTAGAATGGCATAAATTAAGTCTGCTACAGAAGTATTATCTGCCACTTTTTCCTCTGTGATTTGGACGTGCCCGCCAGAAGGTTTGGTTAAAAACAATTTTTGCAGAGGTTCGAGGTTGTAGATGTATAGGTTGTTGTATGCAAAAATGTTCATTAAATCATCACATATTTTATTGTAAAGCTTTTGAGGAATCAACAAACTTCTATTATTCTCAAATTTTGAAATAACTCTGGATAACATTTCAAAATCCACTATAATGAGATTTTCTTCATCATTGTCGAAAATCCCAACTATTTCTTCCATTGAATCGTCAAGCCCATTTTGAATTTTTACTATTTTTTCTAAAAAATTGATAGAGTTTCCCTCCTCAAAGGTCAACCGTTGATATATGCGGGCGAATTTTTGCAGTTTTGGTTCTAGGGCTTTGTCTTTTTCAAAATGTTCTTGAAATTCGTAAAAAGCTCCCTTATTCTTATCTATGAAATTTAAAAAATCTCTGTTTTCATTATTTTTAGTTGAAAACAGCATAGAAAATTCTCTATTGATAGATGATAGCGCATTATTGATTGCCAGTTTTTCAGGAGAGATGATATCAATCTTCTCCTCTAGCATAATTTGATAGCCATCTTCCTGCTCGTCCAAGGCAAGTATAAACTTTCGGGAGTTGTCTGTATGCTCAATAACGTATTTATCGAGATGACTGCTTTTCTTTACCCATTTTGTACCGTTGTGGATAAAGTACGAAATAGCCGTTTCAAATTTTTTATAGGTGAGGATCAAAATTCCCGATTTGTTTTGCAGAAGGTGGAGGGGAAAAAATATTTCAATTAACTTTAAACATTCAGCAGGACAATTACTTTTATCTAATTCAGATTTGATAAAAAATTCTAAAAAGCTTTCAATTAAATAATTAAGTTCCCATATTGCTTTATCAGTCTCAGATTTATTAAAATTCTCATCTCCAAAACCTGTATTTTTTACATATTCAAGGCGTTTAATCACATCTTTTACTTTCTCAAGGTTGCGTCGATTTTCCTGAACCTTTTCATCAGGACATACTTTTTTATCGATTTTCCAAATCTTTTTGTTTTTGAGAATTGAAGATATCAACTTTTTGTATAAGTTGATATACTCATCCGTCGTTTTCATTTCTAACGAATTTATTTTATAGACGGGAATATCTGGGTATTGGCTCTCAACTGAAGCTGGCACACATAAGTGTTCTCTCAATGGGGAAACATATATACCGATTATTTGAATATTTGAATGTTCTTCTATGGTTTGATATATTGCTTGAAACAATTGGTGAGTTTTTCCTGACCCTGTACCATAATTGATGAGTTTTAGTTGAGGACGGTTTTCTCGAAAGCTATCTTCAATAGTTGCAAGGTAGGAATCAAGAATTTTGGAACGAGCTGAGTCTAACTGCTGATTAAGATCGTCTGTTTGCTTTTGCATTATGTCTTATCACCTTATCTATAGTAAATACATATCGTGGGATAGTCTTTTCTTTGACTGATACCCATAGTAGCGCCTTAACTCTTGTACTTTGTCTTGTAAATTGCTAGAAGCCAGCTTTTTGGCATCTTTCTGTGCCTGTTTGGTATATACCAAATTCCAATTCACCACTCCAACTCCCTAGCGCAATTCTCGATCGGCGTTGCCAGTCCTTCGCGAATCGATTCCCGCATTCCTGGCACTGATAGAAGATAGAGTGTCTCCTGCACAGATGCCCAGTCAGATTCCGATAATAACACTGCATTGCTAGTCTGTCCTGCGATCGCGATCGGTTGATGTGACTGACTCACCGAATCGATTAACTGCTGCAACTGCTGTTGAGCTTCATTAATTGGGATCATAGTCTTTCATTCCTCTAAAATAGCTCGCTCTTTCTCGAACCGCCTGTCTTGTATAATCACCGATCGACATCTTGAGCCACCATCATTGCATTGATATGGGTAAAGATGCGATCTAATTCCCCAATGGCTTCAAGTTCCGCTATCTCTTCTGCCATTAGTCGATCGTCCTTCTTCTTTTCTAACAATTGTTCCATTCGCTGTTGGAGCGATTCACTAAATTTGAATAACTTCCAGCGATCGACTTTTTCAATGCAAATCTCATGGATTAACGAGGAGGGTTTGTTCAGGATTGAAACCATGATTGGCTCCCAGCTTGATGTTTCAGGTGTTTAGTAGATTGTACCGCAATTTCAACATCATAGCTGGTCTGACGCTCGATCGCCAAAACCGCAGTACAATACACTAATTCAAAAACGCCTTTCTCGGAACCCTTGCCAGTTGGTACGCGCCGCGACTGTCCAACAACTGATATTGATTTGGCTGCAATCCGAATTCCACAAACTTGTGTGGATATCCCAGCACTAGAATCGTCGGAGAAGTGTGGTTGTTGGATTCCTCGATGTAGTCTTTTGCGCCTCTGGGAAGTCGGTAGAAAGTCACCGGATCTTGGGTATAAAAAACTAGACTTGGTTTCCAGAAACCAATCATCATCAACTCTTCTCCCGGCAGTTTTTGTTGGACAACAACCTTCGCTAACTCTCTTAGAGGTAACTGGCGGTTGAGATCGACCAAATTGTAGGCGGGAGTCAGACCAAATATGATAAATGCTACAAACCCGATGAAGTTAACAACCAAAATCCAGCGTTGTTGACGTTTCCAGAGTAAAAGCGCGATCGCCCCAGCCGCCGTTATCCAAATCGTACCGCCAACCATCAGCAATCCCGACTGCTGAATTGCTTGCGGAAAATTGGGCATTGCCGGGTCATCTCCGAGCCAGTTGTAGCAGTAGAAAGTTGCTCCGGCTATAATCAGTAAAAATACGATATTGAAAATGTATGTAACTAACAGCCCTCGCGGTAAAGAATTTGGTTTTTTCTCTAACTTTCCCGGTCTGTTTTGTGGTTGCTTGCCTGCAATAATATCGCTCCACAGCAGCGTTACCAAAATGGCTGCGGCGGGCAGTAAAGGCAATACATAACTAGGCAATTTTGTCACGGCGAGCGTGAAAAATCCAAAGATGCAGCCGAACCAAAATAGGGCAAATAAACTTAATTGTGCCGATCGCGCTTGACGGCGCCAGTAACTGCGCTGCCAAAAACGGGTACGCGCGATCGCCACCGGCAAATAAATTGACCAAGGCGCAAAACCGACGAGCACTACAATGAAGTAAAAATACCAAGGCGCCGAGTGCTTGTTGACTACTCCAGTAAAACGCTGGAAATTGTGATAGCCGAAAAAACTGTCAATATAAGTTTCACCGTTGGCTAAAGTAACGAGAATAAACCAAGGTAGGGCGATCGCCAAAATAATCAAGATTCCCGACAGCGGACGCATTTCGCGCCAAAGTTGCCGAAAATTTCCCAAATACAGCCCGAAGCTACCAATAATCATCGCTGGGATGACAATTCCCACAGGCCCCTTAGCCAGAATTGCTAAGGCAATTAGTACGTAACAAGTCAAATACCATTTATTGGGAAATCGCCCAGCATAAATGGTGGAAAGTTCTGCTTTTTCTCTCTGTTCTTCTAGCGTGTAACCGAGAAAAAATGCCAAAAGTGACGAACAAATACAGGCAACTAATAGCATATCAGAAACGCCAGTCCGCCCCCAGGCAATAGTTTGGGGATTTAAAGCTATTAATGCCGCACCAATCCAAGGAGTAGAAAGAAAGAGGGGGAGATTGGGAGATTGGGAGAATTTTGCTTCTTCCTCATTCACTCTTCCTTCTTCCTCATTCCCTCTTCCTTCTTCCTTCTTCCTTCTTCCTTCTGTTTTCGATAGAGTGTAGAATCCGAGGCAAGTCAGGGCGATCGCACAAAAAGCCGACGGAAGGCGCACAGCCCACTCGTTAACGCCCAGAGTGTGGTAAGCCACCGCCATCAGCCAGTAAATCAACGGCGGCTTGTCAAACCTGGTTTCGCTGTTGAAATAAGGAGTGATCCAATCCCCTGTCACCGTCATTTGACGGGCGGCTTCAGCAAACAGCGGTTCGGTTTCGTCAACTAAGCCGATGTTGCCTAAATTCCACAAGAAAGCTACCCAGGCGATCGCGCACAGCCACAACACCGATAGCAACAAAGGTACCATCGGCCGATGCCTGTAATATTCTGACAAATTTTTAATAACTTCCTTCACCCAAACTTCCTGCGATTTTAGATTTAAAATTTTAACTCGCATAGAAGTCTACCGAAAAATTGCCTTCTCGAAACTGGGAATTCGATCTAATCCGGTTCAATTCAAATCTTGCAGCGTTCTCAAGAACAGGCAAGATGCCTGTTCCACAAGACATCAAGCTTCTTGTGGGGTGTCGGGCCCGCTCTTGAAAAACGCAATATCTCAGGTTCAATTCAAATCTTGCACCGTTCTCAACAAAACCGCAGAAACCGGGTTTCTCAATCAAAATCTCAGCCCGCAGCTAAGCTTTCACTGCTGCAAAGTTAATTGCCATTCTTCGGCTTTGGGATTCCAAGCGGGCGAGGCTGTCTCCCCGGCGACGTAAGGCCCCCAGTAGCGGCGGGAACCATCCTGAGCAAAAACCACCAGAATGTCTCCCTGTTTGACTTTTAACTTGCCCTCCGGCAGCGATAGCATCAGTCCCTTACCACCACCTTCCCCCGGCGCAAAATCCCAGTGGGCCGGTTTTCCGTAGGATTTCTCGGTTTGCCGTTTCGACAGCAAGGCCACTCGCACTGGGTGTTCGCTGCGGTTGCTGACTCGCAAACTGCCGGCAGCTTTGCCATTGACAGGGATTGAGGAATTGCTTTCTTCCTCTGCTTCTGGGGGTAACTCGGGTTTGGGCTTGCTAGCGGTGTCTGCGGCACCTGTCGCGACTCTCGAAACCGGGGGTGTTGGGGGGAGTGCGGTGGCTGCTGAGGGCAAATCGCTCGATCGATTTGCACCGTTGGAGATGGTGATTTCAAAACGTCCGAGAAACATTCCTGTAAATAGAACGATCGCCATTCCAATTAATATCTGGTAATTTTGAAGTTTCATAAATTTTATGCTTAAAGGATAGACTGCACCCCTGCAATTAGTCCTACCAATCTTGAATGTAGAATCCGGGGCTACTGTGCCACAAGATACAGCTACACTTAATTACTTGACGGTTCGGGGCTATAAAGCTCCAGATCGCTCAATACCATTTTAGATGTTAAATTTGAGACTTGACATTGCCGGATACTGATCCGGTAAGGATTTGGGGTTGTTCGCGATCGGCATTTTTTAACCCCGCTCAAAAACAGCTACAAGCCCCGATACTCTTGAGGATCTAGCCAAAAACTTGAGACTCCTGTTCAATCTCCCAGCAGATTCAATCCTGCAAGTAAATCTAAAATCTAAAATCTAAAATCTAAAATCGACTGACTCATCCGCATAACTTTTAACTTTTATGCAGAATACCCGAATTAACAGATTGATTGATGTTCTGGGCGAGCAATTTGCACGCTGGGCTAGCAATCCTTGGCGGCGGATTTCGCTGCTGGTAATTAGCCTGCTGTTCGGCAATTTTTTGGGAACTGCTCTTTCGACGATCGCCGGACAAGCCGCTAATTGGGATATTATCGTAGCCGGGATGTTGGTGTTGTTCGCCGAGTTGGCGAACCGACTGGTTTACAGCAGCAGGCGGCTGGTGGCTGGTGCTTTGTGGGTGGAAATGCTCAATGCTCTAAAAATTGGCGTGACTTACAATTTATTTGTAGAAGCTTTCAAACTTGGCTCTTAAAAAATGGTAAAATATTTGTCGCTTGCAGATATTATTTGCCTAAAACTAGCCTCCCCTTAGAAAGTTTTGATACAAGTTTAAAAAAATAATTCCAGTCCGCGCGGCCTCCCAACTCATACAGAATTTTTGAATTAGACCTCTTGCACAATAGCTAGGAACGGGCAAGATGCCCGTTCCACAATTTTTTTTTCTGTGGAATGGGCATCTTGCCCGTTCCAAAATGTGATTAAAACGACTTTTGTAAGATATCTATTATTAAATCATATCGTGTCTGATCGATTAATCGCAGTAAAATTAGTTCGTAGTGCGGACTTTAGTCCGCAGCGTGAAAGCGGACTTCAGTCCGCACTACAAACAGTAAAATTAGTTCGTAGTGCGGACTTCAGTCCGCAGCGTTAGAGCGGACTTCAGTCCGCACTACAAACCATTTTTGTTATGGTAATCGACTCGATATAATATCATCCCATTATCCAATCCTAAAATCTACAATGGTTGGCTCGACTTTAACGCCTGTTGAAATTTTACACCGCTGGCGATCGGGCGATCGCCCGATCGCTCCCGATTTCGATCGCCTCGCCTGTTGGGAACTTGCCGACGATCTGCGATCGCGCGCTTTTAACATTACTCCTGACAACGCAGCCGATGTTGTCCGCCACAAAACCGATTTATTCCTGTCTGTACTCGATCGACTGCATACTTTCCCCGTCAAGTCAAGTGTTTTTCTAGAAAGTTTGTGGAATCTGTGGCTGCCACTGGCGATGCAATTATCGACTGAAAAACAAAGTTTAAACCGGACTTTAATTCAAGGAATTTTAGGAGTCCAAGGAACGGGAAAAACTACTTTATGCCAAGTTTTGAGGCTGATGCTGGGAAAATTGGGATATTCCACAGTCAGCCTTTCTTTAGACGATCTTTACAAGACTTATGCCGATCGCCAAAATCTCCAACAAGCTGACCCGCGTTTAATTTGGCGCGGCCCCCCCGGCACTCACGATATTGACTTGGGAATCTCCGTTTTAGACCAGTTGCGCGCTTCTCACACGGGGGAATTAGCAGCATTTGACAGTCAAAAAATAGAAATTCCCCGGTTTGAAAAATCAGCCTGGGGAGGTGCGGGCGATCGAAGTCAATCAGAACTTATTTCCGGTGCGGATATTGTACTGTTTGAAGGTTGGTTTGTCGGCGTAAATCCAGTCGCCGATCGCAAATTGAACGAGTTTTTGGCGGCGGCGCCGTTTCCGATTTCCACAGAGGGCGACTGTCAGTTTGCGCGCGATATGAATGCGAAGCTGCACGACTATTTGCCACTGTGGAACCGATTAGATCGGTTGATGGTTTTGTATCCCCGAGATTATCGCCTTTCTCAAGTGTGGCGCAATCAGGCGGAACGGGAAATGATGGCTGCGGGGAAGTCGGGAATGTCAGAGTCGGAAATTAATCGGTTTGTGGAATATTTCTGGAAAGCACTGCATCCTGAGTTATATATTCAGTCGATGCTTGAGGGCGATGGCGTGGATTTGGTGGTGGAAATTTTGCCCGATCGCGCGATCGGCAAGATTTGTCGTGCGATCGACTTGATACATTAGCAATACCAATTTTAAACAAATTAGGTACGTAGTTGCGCTTCAGCGCTCTTAGCAAATATCAGCAAAGAGCGCTGAAGCGCAACTACGTACCTTAGAGGGCTAAATTTAAGTCTCGATTCTAAATTAACTGCCGGGAGTACCCATTTCGATCGCCTTTTGCACCAAATCGTCCGTAACATTGCCCGGTGCACCTGTGCGGTTAACTTCCTTAGCCATCGCTAAAAAATCATCGGGATTGCCCTGTGAATCTGCCGGCATTGGGATTTCTTTAGCAGCGGGAATCTCAAATTTAGGCGCAGTTGCAGCAGCGGCAGCTTCGGCGCCGGCACTCGTGCGATCGATATCGCTAACGCTGAATTCTTTTGAAGCTTCGTAGTCGGCTGATACATTAACCTCAGGCAACTTTTGTTCTCCAGCTTCTACGCTTTCAGTTATCTGTTGAGCATCAAATGTTTGAGTGTTATCTAATTCTGTATTCACTTGAGGATTAACTTCAGACATAGCCGACTCCTTGTTACTTTTATTTAACAATTCAATATAATTATTGTCGCTAAAATTCCTATTATTTTCATCTTCCCGCAGATGTATTGTTGGCTTCTATCTCAAGGATGATTTATTTTAAGACCTTGGCTCAGCATTACACCAGTTTCCGAAAACAAGACAACTCTCTGCAAGCTCAAAACCCTTATGAAATAAGTCATTTCAAAATCTAAAATCTAAAATCTAAAATCTAAAATCGCATTACCTCTCGGGGATGGTGACTTGTACCTACAAATGTTGATATTTATATATTCTGGAAGCATTTTTAAGGAATTTTAACTTATGAACTCACCCGCCGCGACCAATACTCACGCTCTCTCAGACGATACTCAAAACATGGTTGATAAAATAAACGGTTTGGGTACAGATGAAAAACTGGCACTGCTCTACTTTATTTATGAAAAAATGGGAGACTCAATTACACCAGCCGCTCCCACTGCTGCGGAACCAGAGTTAGCTCCCATGTTGCTAAATGATTTTTACAACCTTTCCCACGACCAACAACTGAATATAATGCGAGGTATTGTCAACGGTGACGACACGCCTTATTCTCGCGCTTACGGAGCTTTAACTGCTAACAATCAGTTGCTGGTTTGGTATGCTTGGGCTATTGATATGGGGGATAAAATTGTCGATATCCCCGAAGGATATGAGGCAACTGAGGCTGTGAATGGCGTGTTAGATCAAATTGAAGGTCTGGAGTTTGAACAGCAAATTTCGGTGCTGCGCGATGTAGCTAATAATATGGGCTACACCGATGTTAAACCAATTGCTACTCAGGCTCAAGTTGGGAAAACTTCTAGTCTTTAGATCGGACTTTGCTAAAGCCCTCACTATAAAATTGATTGCAGGTTCGTAGTGAGGACTTCAGTCCTTTCCATTCCTAAGCGGTAAGGTGCACACCCTACTGATATCAATTCCGGTTACACCGGAATTGCAGAGGAGACGGCAGTGCCGTTTCCCCACAATTAATAGCGGTAGGGAAACGGCACTGCCGTCTCCTCATTTCGGCTACTAATAATTCCGATGCTACCGGATTCGATAATTCGATATTCGATATTCGATATGACCTTCGTTAAATCCGTTACATCCGTTCCAAAATCGGTTGCCGAACTTGCTTCTGCTATCAATATCAAAAATGTTTGCAGTCAGGAATTGACTTTTTGGGGTTAATTTTTCGCGGGATTTCGATCGCAAATCTCGAACCTTTTTTTAGTTGACTTTCGACCGTAATTGTGCTGTTCATTATCTTGACTAACGAGGCACTAATCGCTAGTCCTAAACCAGTGCCTGGATATGGGCGGGTTGTGCTTTGGTCGGCTTGATGGAATTTGTCGAAAATGTGGGGCAGATCTGTTTCGGAAATGCCGATTCCTGTATCCCGAACGGTGATAATTAGCCGATCGCCCTCTAATTCCCCTACCTCAATGCAAATGCAGCCCTGATGAGTGAATTTAACCGCGTTGGAAATCAGATTCACCAAAACTTGCCGCAGCCGCAACTTGTCATTAACGATACACCGATCCTGCAAGCCCACGCAGACGGACATTGCCACATTCTTTTCGGTAGCTTGATTTCCGAATTCCAGAGCCACATCCATTACTAAATGCGCTAAATCAAATTCTTCAATTTCTAATTCGGTGCGACCGCTCTCGATTTTGGAGAGGTCGAGGATATCGTCGAGCAGGACTAGCAGGTTTTTGCCGTTATTTAAAATTCGCCCCACCATATCTATTTGCTGCGCGCTCAGCAGTTGTTTGTGCTGGCGCAGCAGCAATTGGGAAAAGCCGATAATCGCATTCATGGGAGTTAGCAATTCGTGGGACATGGTGGCCAAAAATTGCGATTTTAACTTTGCTGCTTCTAGCAGTTGCAATTTTTGCTGTTGAATGCGCCGCCCCTGATTTTCCAGTTCTTCCTGTTGGCGAATTAGCAGCTCGTTTTGCAAGTCTAAAAGTTGTTCCTGCTTTTTTAATTTTTCGATCGCCCGCGCGCTGTTAATCGCGATCGCAGCTTGTCTTCCCATCACCGCCAGCAGTTGCACAGATCCGCTGTCAATAGCCGTCCTGTCTTGGACATTACCGATCGCCAAAACGCCCAAACGCCCGGTTTCCCGCGACTCGATCGCCGCAGCACAGGCCGCCGCCGGCACTCCTGGGCCCGACTCTGAGCGCCACAGTTGAGACTCTCCCGTCGCAAACGCTTTCAGCAGAAGCTTGTCTTGTATCTGCGGGGTTCTGCCCGCAGAAAAGTTGGCCGCGCCCCCGACAGCGCTGAGTTTGAGGCCGCTGGAATCCCACTCCGGGAGCGCAACCAGGCAAAATTCAGCTCCGGCGATCGCCTCCACAGTCGCGTCTGCGATCGCTTGCAACAACTCGCACAAGTTACCGTTGCGCTGGCTCAACAAATTTGTAAACCGCTCGATCGCCTGCAAATCACTCCCTGCGTCTATTTTGCCCAAATTTTTGCCTGTGAAGTTAACTTCCGGACACGCTTGGCGGCGCCAAATTTCTGCTTCTGCTGCGAGCGAGCCTTGAGTTTGTGCGATCGCCTCCATATCTGTGTAAGTTCCCACCCACTCCAAAACATCATGACTGTCAGGGTTGGCGGGCGATCCTCTGGCCAAGTTCCAGCGGTAAGTGCCCTCTTGCGCCCGGAGACGAAATTGTATTTCGTAACTTTGGGGCGGCCCAGCATCCGGGCGCGATCGCGCCAACAGACGAGCGCAGTCTTCTGGGTGAACCTGCGCCAGATAGCCGAAACCCAATGCTGCTGCTACTGGTACCCCCGTGTACTCCTCCCAGCGCTCGCCTAAATAAGTCGCCCAGCCGCTGGCATTTGCTTTCCAAACTATATGAGGAATTGCCGACCACAGGCGATCGTTCAGAGTTTCGCCGTCGCAAACTAGGTGTTGGGGGGCTGTTATTTCTGATACCTTGTATAGTATTTCCGCGTCGGAAAAGTCCGAGCGAAAAGAGTTATTGGCGTGATAGTGAGTCATAACTGGTTTTATAAATAAGCATTCAACTTGAGCCCTAACACCGGCTCAAGACTCGTGCTGCTAGCTTTATTAATTTTGACGGCCAATGTGCATCAAAAGTTTTTATACTTTAAATCTATCTCGGTAGTGATATCTTTACCTCTATCAAGGGGCGGACAATGGGATAATTCAGTTACACTGTTTAAACATTGAGAGCTTACCTGTCCCGATCGCGCTTTCCCCGCGCCGCAAAATAATTTAAAAATTTACTTGCAATCTTGGCGGCTGCATGAGTATGCTGGAAAAAGATGTGCGGGCTGTCAAACCCTAAATCAGGACACATTCTCAAATTTACTCAGTTTGGCTGAGTCACTTGACGATATTTTAAAAGTTTAGCGGACTATTGGAAGAAAGATGAGTAAAATTCGCGTTGCTTTAATAGAAGACCACGACCTGACAAGAGTCGGCATCCGCACAGCTTTACAACAGCGTGACACCATAGAAGTTGTCGGGGATGCAGCTAACGCTACAGACGGATTGAAACTGCTTCAGTCTACCAAACCTGACGTGGCAATTGTAGACATTGGCTTGCCAGATTTTGACGGCATTGAACTGACACAAAAATTCAAAAAATCGATAGCAGCCGACTCCGATCCCGATACCAAAGTTTTGATTCTGACTTTTCAAGACAACGAAGAAGAAGTTCTGGCAGCTTTTGCCGCCGGAGCTGACTCTTACTGCATGAAAGATATCAGCTTCGACCAGTTGTTGGACGTAGTAAAAGTAACCCATGAAGGTAACTCTTGGATCGATCCGGCGATCGCTCGTATCGTGCTGAAACAAGCTCGCACTAAGGAGTCGGCTCCAGAAGAGCCGAAGCCTGAGGGCAAAAGAGTCACAATTAAGGCTGCCGAACCCGAGTTCAGTCACATCATTGAAACTTACCCTTTAACCGAGCGGGAGTTAGAAGTTTTGGAACTGATCGTGCAGGGTTACAGCAATGCTGCTATCGCCGAAAAGCTGTACATTACTGTCGGTACAGTCAAGACTCATGTCCGCAATATTCTGAACAAGCTGTGCGCTGACGATCGCACTCAGGCGGCCGTTCTCGCCCTGCGTTCTGGCTTGGTTGGATAAAGCCTCACCAGCAGGCAAAAGCAAGTTAAAAGTAGGGTGCGCCCGCGCACCTTACGCATTAATTTTAGGATGCGTACTGCGCGCCGACCGACTAATTGTTGGCGCTTGTATAGGGTATTATTCGGCGCACTTTACTGCCGAAGATATAGGCTTAAATCTCAGAATCGCCAGCCGAATAATCTGATGTTTTAAAAGCTATATTTAAGTCCGCATCTATCCTTGTGCAGATATTGAAGATCATCTTTTTCTGTGTAAATCTACCTTAAGATAGATGCCAAATACTTCTCAGATTATTAATACTTATAGTTGAGCAAGGTAAAGTTATATATAACAACCGCACCGGACGTTTAGAACGTTCTTAATTGCTCAAACCATTGGTTTTCTTCCTTATTTCTTCTTCTTCCTTCTTCCTTCTTCCTTCTGATAAAATTCCGATCGCACTGTCGGTATGGCGCGATGTCACTTCATAAAATGCGTAGGCTCGGCCAGATACTCATACTTTTAGGAATAGTTAAGCACTTACATAAATTATATCCGCAGAGTGATGCCAGAGTTCGCTTCAATTTGCGAGATTAAAACTATCTACTGCTCCTGAAAAATCTTAAAAAGAGGCATTATGAGCGCTCCAATTGAATTCCAGTTATTTGCTCCCTACAACAAAGGAGCTGCCTTGGTGGGGTCTTTTTCTAATTGGGAAGAAATTCCGATGGCAAAGGACGAAGAAGGTTATTTCCGCACGCGAGTTGAGTTGGAGGATGGCGTTTATCAATACAAATTTCGCGTGCAGTCCAAAAGCTGGTTTCTGGAGGCAGATCAGTGGGTAGATGTGGTAGATCCCTGCGCGACTGATATCGACGATCCCACTCAAAACGGCGCGATCAGAATCAAAGATGGCGATCGCATCGTGGATACCTACGTGTGGCAGCACGATGACAAACCGCTACCAGCCGATCGAGAATTAGTAATCTACGAAATGCACGTTGCCGACTTTTCCGGTGGCGAAGCCGATCCCCTCGCCCGCGGCAAGTACGAGCACGTCGTCGAAAAACTCGATTATCTAGTCGAACTCGGCGTTAACGCGATCGAACTCATGCCCCTCAAAGAATACCCAGGCGACTACAGTTGGGGCTACAACCCGCGCTACTTCTTCGCTGCGGAGTCCAGCTACGGCACCACCGAACAACTCAAAAACCTGATAGACGAGTGTCACGGGCGCGGGATTCGCGTCATCATCGACGGGATTTACAACCACTCCGAATCATCCAGCCCCCTCACCCAAATCGATCACGATTATTGGTACCACCACGCCCCCCGCGATCCAGACAACAATTGGGGCCCAGAATTCAACTACGAATTTTACGACGAAAACTTAGGAACTTACCCGGCGCGCAAATTCATCGGCGATACAGTCCGCTATTGGATTCAAGAATACCATCTCGACGGCATTCGTTTCGACGCAGCCCGACAAATTGCCAACTACGATTTCATGCACTGGATAGTTCAAGAAGCCAAAAATGCTGCTGGCCCAAAACCCTTTTACACCGTTGCCGAATACATTCCCGAAACTCCCAGCATCACCAATATAGACGGCCCGATGGACGGCTGCTGGCACGACAGTTTCTATCACTGCATAGTCGAACATATCTGCGGCGATACCTTTGATTTAGAACGGCTCAAAGATGCGATCGACTGCAAGCGGCAAGGCTTCTTGGGTGCTACCAATGTAGTGAATTATCTGAGCAATCACGATCACGATCGCGTATTCTCAGAATTGGGCGATCGCGGGATTTTGGATGAACCAGCATTCAAGCGGGCGAAGTTGGGTTCTGTATTGTTAATGACAGCAGTTGGCGTACCGCTGATTTGGATGGGCGAAGAATTTGGCGAATACAAAGCCAAAACGATCGAGCAAGCAAAAATTGACTGGACGCTGCTGGGAAATGACATGAATAAAGGTTTGTGGGAATACTACAAAGGCTTGATTCACCTCCGCAAAAACAACCAAGCACTTTACACCGAAAACATCGACTTTTTCCACGAAGATCCCGACTCGAAAGTGTTTGCTTACACTCGCTGGAACGATGAAGGTTCGAGAGTTGTAGTAGTTGCGAATCTGTCGGAAAATTATCTAGCGGGTTACAGCGTTCCTCACTTCCCGGCAAACGGAACTTGGCACGAATGGACGGGCAATTATGATGTGGAATCTGGCGATGACAATATTACGATTGACTTGCCGGAATACGAAGCCAAAGTGTTTGTTTGGCAGTAATCTGTTAGGTAGGTTGTTGGGCTTGGGCCCTCTGATTATATATATGAAAGAGCGTTTAGGTACGTTGTTGGGCTTCAGCCCTCTGATTATATATATGAAAGAGCGCCCAAGCGCAACAACGTACCTTTATTTAGGGTTACTTGCGAGGAATTTTATTTTTTACACGCACCATAGCAGTATTTCTCATTGTGAATCTAAACTACATATTTTACTCAGTTGATTTTCTAGATACAATTGGGTTGCGGCCGCCGCCGGTATGGGTTTGCTAAAGAAGTAACCCTGACCCATATCGCATTGAAGCGATTGCAAAAATGCCAACTGTTCTGCTGTTTCCACTCCCTCAGCAATCACCTGTAAATTCAGGCCCTGTCCCAGGGCGATCGCCACTTTCACAATCGTAGCACCGCTGTTGCCGTTGAGCAAATCTGCCACGAAGGATTTATCTATTTTTAAATTATTCAGTGGGAAGTTTTTCAGAGACCACAGCGAAGAATAACCTGTGCCAAAATCGTCCAGAGAAATTTGAATTCCCATTTGCTGCAACTGCTGCAATACCGACACCGTAAAATTTACATCTGTCATGGCAACTGTCTCGGTAATTTCTATTTCTAAATACTCGGGATTTAACTCGGTTTCTGACAAGATTTTAGCAATGGTTTCTACCGTGTTAGCTTGTAGAAACTGACGACCTGATAAATTCACAGCTACCCGTACTGGCGGCAATCCCAATAACTGCCACTCTCGATTTTGCAAGCAAGCTGTCCGCAGTACCCATTCGTCAATTTGGCAGATTAATCCTGTTTCCTCAGCTAGGGGAATAAATCGATCGGGAGGAATCAAACCGCGTTCGGGATGCTGCCAGCGAATCAAAGCTTCCATGCCGACTATTTGGCAAGTATTTAAGTTGATTTGCGGTTGATAGTGCAGCACAAACTCTGATTGTTTCAAAGCTTTGTAAAGCTGATTTTCTAAATTGAGTTCCTCGGAGACTTGATTGCCGATCGCCCGCGTGTAAAAATGATAATTGTTCCGACCTTTCTGTTTAGCTTTGTACATCGCAGCATCAGCATTTTTCAGTAAGGTTTCTGCATCTTCTCCGTCATAAGGAGCCAAAGCAATTCCCAAACTAGCCTTAGTATAAAGTTCCCGACCGTCAAAATCAAAAGGAGTGCTTAAACTCTGGATTATTCGCTGGCAAACCTTAGTTGCGTCCTCGGGGCTGTTGATATTGTACAGCAGCAAAGTAAATTCATCCCCGCCCCAACGGGCGATGGAATCCCCGAGGCGCAAACAGTTAGTCAAACGCCGAGATACACCTTTCAGCAACTGGTCGCCCACTGGGTGGCCGAGAGTATCGTTAACATTTTTAAATCTGTCTAAGTCTAGAAATATCACCGCCAACATTTCTGCATTCTGGTGAGCGTTAGCTAAAGCTAAAGATAGCCTTTCATTAAACAGTAATCTATTCGCTAAACCTGTTAAGGGGTCGTGAGAAGCTTGATGTCGCATCATCGCCTCGACGCGCCTCTGCATGGCAGCCATGTACAGGTGAGTTCCTAATGATTTTGCTAGCTTCTGTTCCTCGCTGCTCCACTTTTGAGCTTCGCCGATTTTGATTTCTTTCCAAGCTGCAAAGGACTGTCGGGGTCGATCGCTCCGGGCGTCGGAACTGCAACGGCCAGCCCACAAAATTTCGGTTTCTACGGCTGCGCGAAAAATGGTGAGACAGCCGATGCACTGTTGGCGGTATTGCAGCGGTACTGCCAAAAATGACCGAATGTCAGCTTCGAGAAAATTTGCAGATAAAGATTTGACTTGAGGTTCTTGAGCAATATCGGAAATCGCGTACAAGTGCGGGACGATTAAATTAGAAATATTTGTATCAATTGAACTGTAATGCTCGGAATATAGATTTTGATAAATGCCTAATTGGCTGGTACTGTCGGCAGTTTTTGGTTGCTCGTCTTGGTTGGCCCACCCCATGATCTGCTGCCAAAACTCGGTGAGTTCGAGATTGGTGTCTGGAGGCTGCTGCCCGCAGGTATAAAGTTTAGCCGGCCGATCGCCAAATTCGGCGGCAATGTACAAGCGTCCTCCCGAACCGTCCAAATGCTTGACACTTTGTTCGAGAACTGCTTGCCGAATTTCGTTTAGTTCCAGAGGAGAGTGCAGCAAACTGCTAATTTGGTTGACAACGGCTTCGTCGCGCGCTTGCTGTCGGGCTTGAGTGAGGAGAAAAGATTGGGCGATCGCAATTGAAAGCTGATCCACAAGCAACTGTACCATGTTCAATTCTCGATCGCTAAACCGTTTGGGTTGACTGTGGTGACAGGCCAGCAGCCCCCAAAGTTGATTTTGATGTACGATCGGCACCGTCAGAGAAGAACGCACCCCCATAGCCTCCAGATATTCTGCGTGACAGGGGTCTACAGGACAATAGCGAATATCTTCAACCGCTAAAGTTTGGCCGGTTTCGGGACAATCTAAGCGATTAATTATTTTATGCTGCAATCCCACATCTACAATCACTCGCTGCCGCGCTTTGACAAACATTTCGCGCGCACTAGGCGGAATGTCCCCCGCAGGAAAGCGCAAACCCAGCAGAGATGGCACATTTTCGCCGTTGATGGCCTCGGCAATCACCTCGCCGCTACCGTCTGCATCAAAGCGATAAACTTTTACCCGATCGCTTCCTAAAAAGCTGCGGATTTCTCGCGCCGTTGTCGTCAAAATCTCTTGCAGTTCTAAAGAGTTGCGGATGCGATTGGTAATTCGATTGAGTAAAATCTCTTGTTTTAAATTCGCTCTTGACGTTTGTCTAACTCTTCTGCGGGCCATCCCTTTTAATCTCCAGGGCAATTGACAGCATTTTTGCGAGCCACCTTGTTAACTCGCCCTGAACTATAGACTACAACACTTTCGCTCAGTCTGTGGGATTTACGCAACCAGAGAGCCAGAAACCCAGTTTTTAGGAATATTTTGGGTTTTTCTACAAATTTTGGGTACTAAGGAATGAAAATTAAATAACTTACAGTTTTTATTGTTCTTGTGGGATGGGCGTCCCGCCCGTCCTTTCTAGACGGGCGGGACGCCCATCCCACAAATATGTGTAAATTATTTAATTTGCGATCCTAACTGGGTTTCTCAACAGACTTTGATGCGGACTAAAGTCCGAACGATCAAACCAATCTAGAAACCGGGTCGATCGCACAAGCTTCTGACTGAGAGTGCAGAATGCTGGAAGAGTAAACCGGTTGCTCAGTATTTATACTGGGAAATATCCCGTTAAGCCGACTCCCAAATTTCCCGAATTCTCTCCGGCAAAAAGCTCGCTATTTCCTGAATTCGCTCCTGGGACAACTCATCCTTCGTTGCCGAAAATACACCCGCGATCGCAGTTTCCGATTTTACTCCCGAAGGAAGTGAGCCTTCTAGTTCGACCCTCCGTACAAACAAATTGGAATCGATGCCCAAAGGTGCAGGCCCGCGCAAAGGCTCACGCACCCGGCTTAGCAATCGTACCAGCGGATTCGTATCTTTCCAGAGGTCAGCTATTTCTGTTTGGAGGGTTTTGTCGTCCGTAGGTAAAACTTCTTTGTGCAGTTCGGCTTCCACGCGATCGCTGGCTTCTGTTGTCATCAAATCGCGCGGGCGGGCTTTCAACCAATTCTTTCTGGTAAGTTAAGTCGTCTCTGATTGCAATTGTCATCAACATCTCCTAGGTTAATATCTGGTAAACAGTCAGTAAAAAATGATATTTTTACGGGTTTAATTAGCGATAATTACTACTTAAAAACATTGAAATCTAAACCGGAGAAATAAGTATCTCTCAGCAGGTGGAAGTTGTTAAATTTATGTGCCTCATCTAATCTTTCTTTAGGTAGATACACGGAGGATATCAGTAGTGTAATGTTGAGGGAATTCTCAAAAACTGCGGCCACTCTTCAAAGCAAAAATTAAGCTAGGATAGTTTATTAGCAAGCTTTTTCCTAGTAATCGCCTCTTGTTGTCAAAGCTGACGCAACCTTAGGGCGTAAGTTGGCAATTTGCCCGGGGATCAGTAAAATTATGGAGATACTGTGGGAGCGATCGACTGGTGCAGTCTTTGCCAGAACTCGCAGCCATATTGTACAATCTGGTTAGACCGAAGACTGGCCATCTGAGAGCTACAAATACGAGCCAATCTGTTTCAAGTGCCCGAGCGCCACTTGAAGAATGCCTCGGGTACAACTTTTACGATCGTTTTTCGATCTGGATTTATGAACTACCCTACGTGGAATCAGCATTTGGAATCTTCTTTAAATATGGGTCACCTGGCGGTTGACAAGCGTCCTCTCGTATTGGCTGTAGACGACAATCACGATAACTTAGAGCTGCTGACGCAAATACTCGATTTATTCGGCTGCGAGTGCGTAGGAGCCATGGACGGGTACAGTGCTCTTTCGACAGCAGTCTCGCGCTCTCCCGACTTAATCGTACTCGATATTTGTCTGCCCGATATAGACGGTATAGAATTAGTAAAGCGGATCAGAGAAAACCCGGATCTCAGACATATTCCGATCGTGGCCGTCACAGCACTAGCAAAAACAGAAGACCGGGATCGGATTCTCGAAGCAGGCTGCGTTGCATATCTTTCTAAACCTTTCAACATCAAGGATTTAGAACTAATTATCCGCCACCACCTCAACCATCAGCCACTTCTGGTTGAGTTTTAGACTTAGAAGTAGCATCGCGAACTTGAGGTGCAGACTCCAAAATTGCGATCGTTCCGGCGCGACCGGTCTCCAAAGTGGCATCGCTGAGGAGATCGATCACTCCCACACCCAAAACTTCTTTGATTAAGTCTTTCAGTGGCAATTCCAGAACTGACTCTAATTGCGATCGCACCTGGGAAGCCAAATCTTGCTGACCGTTCTGAGCCAGCAGTTTTTCTGGTTGAGTAATCGCATTTTCGATTACAATGATTAATTTGTTATCCAAAAGATTGCAGAGCGCCTGACTCGTTTGGTGTCCGAGTACAGATCGGTACAAAGCTTGAATCCCTTGCCCAAGACTCCGTTCTAATGTGCCGCGAGTAGGTACTAAATTTTCCCCGGTCATATTTTTTATGTACAGCAAGATCGCTCAAAAAAATACTTAATCGTTAACAGTTAACTTGTTAACCGTTAACTGTTCCCAACAACCGTCGCCCTAGCCAACGGGAGCATCTCAGTTTTGCAAAAAGCATTTTTTTTATTATAGTGCTGTCCCCGCTCGCGTATTCTACAACTCGCGAGCGGGGACAGCACTATAAATGCCAAACTGAGATGCTCCCCTAGCCAACAGTAACTTGATTGGTTTCCACCCCAGTTGCACCATTAATGCTTTTAGCAATTGTCACCAACTTGGTTACAATTTCCTGACTGGGAACTGTACCTTTGAGAACCACCGTAGTACCGTGTTGAGCAACATAAACAGTCTCAATGTCCGCCACATCAGGATTTGCATCGAAAGCCTGAGCCACCCGTTTAGCTAAACCGCTTTGATCGTATTCTCCATTCAATCCCATGCGTTCCGGCGGGATTGTTTTAGTCGCAGCCGCAGCAGGTTGAGTTTGAACTTGAGCTTGAGATGGAGCTACAGGTGCTTGGTAAGCAGGAGCTTCCACATTTTCTTGATTTTCCAGTTTTTCTAAACCAAACAGTCTTTTTAGCCAGCCCATAGAAGTTACCCTCTCACAATATTTTTGTTAATTGACATTTGGCACGGCGCCGTACAATTCTTATGCTCAATACCAGGAATTGCGATCGCCATTCAGGACGCATACACCGAGTTGTTGTGGCCATCAGGCTCGGTATAAAAACCCGGTCGATCGAGTTGTATGTGCCAGTCATAAATACAATTTAATCTTCTACAACTTCACCAAACCTCTGCCTGGGGACATAAATTTTTCTCATCTCAAAGAAATACATGAGCCGACCATTCCGGCAAATCAAACTTAAAGTCTTCTTCCCCAACTCCTACAATTTTGTTGTACATCCACTCGTGCCAAGTTCCGGTATCGGGAAAGTTAGGAATACAGTAATCAGATAGATAAGTGTCCGAAAAATTGGCCACCACTACTATTCGCGAACCATCATCGTTCCAGCGATAGTAAGCGAGCACTTTAGCTTCGGCATTTTGGTGGATAAATTCAATGTTTTCGGTGTAAAGTGCCGGAACATTTGTCCGCAATCGAATCAGGTGTTTGTAGTATTCCAACAAATCATGATTCTGCTGATTGTTCAACAAAGACCATTGCAATTTATTCGGCTGGTTGGGGGTTTGGCTAGTGGATTGTCCGAACTCTTCGCCCATCCACAGCATCGGTATTCCTACTGCTGTGACTAGCAAAACTGCTGCCAATTTAGCGCGTTTAAAATATGAGCAGTGCTGTCAATCTCAGTAGCGTAGGGGTCATTAACTTTTACCCATTCGTCGGTTTCAAAACAAGGACTCTGCGACTGCACTCGGAACTTATATTGATAAATACCGCCTGCGAGCTGAATTTTAGTGTGGAAATAACCTCTATCATCTTTTTCTAAGGGAATTTCTTCCCATTTAGAAAAAGAGCCGAGCACTGTAGCTGCTTTGTTGTTGGGAGCGAAGAGTTTGAATTCAATTGCAGCGGCCATGAATACCTTTTACGCAGAACTTATAACTGTGATTAGTATTCATTTTTACAATTTTGCCAATCTGTCGCCATCGTTCTTAAGAGTTAAATCGTAACTCGAATGTTGTCACGAGTTCCGCGCGCACCCTACAGGGTGGTTTTATTGTCATCATAAAAATTAGGTACGTAGTTGGGCTTGGGCCCTCTTTATCTATACGTCTCAAGAGGGCCCAAGCCCAACTACGTACCTTTATCTCTCCGAACCCCTGAATGAAATCAAAATTGTAGCTAAAGTAACTAAAACTTATCGATCGCTGTTTATGAAAATTAATTTAACTTTTGATAACTAGATAAATCGCCTTCAGATATTAATATTTGTAACTAAAGGAACATTTTTTAGCTGACAGAGCTAATACCGTAGAAAGATGTCATTTTAGGCGGAAACAGCGAGGATGAGCTTGTAGTTATCAAGTAAGGGAAACCAGAAAGATAAATACTTTATTCAACTGGATTCTCGGGCGATCGCCTTTAAGTCAAGTTTGAGCGGATCAGAGCAATGATTATTTTTGCTTATACCTTGGTAGCACTTGTTTTTTAGTCAAAGACTGGGAAACTGTGCAGAACCAAAATCAGCTTAAACGACTGCTGCTACCTCAGTAATTGGTAATCGGTGAAAATTTCATCCGTCCCTGTTACCTGTTAGATCTTCCGAGCAGCGGCTAAGATGGCTCTAAAAGTTTAATTTGGGATGTTGACGAATTACCGTTACTGTAAAAACTCTGGAGTGTTAAAAATGCTAAAACAAATGTGTTGGTTGCCCAGATTGGGAGGCAATGGAGAAAAGATATTGCACCTGCGTACCGAAGCTCGTCAAGCGTGGCGGCCTTATACAGCTTTTCCGCAGTTCGCGGTTTCGGACTACATGGAGCCAGGGGGTTCTAAGGGATGGGCAACTTTTCAGAGGCTGATAACTCAAGGGTGGAATTTAGTATCGACTGAAGATGGGCAGCAGTCGTTTTTTGACGAACAAAAAAGTGCTTAAAAAAGCAGAAACGGCAGCAATAAAAGAAGAGGTAAAATCCTCTTCTTTTTATTAGTGTCTTGGACGAAGTATCAGGTTTTTTTAACCCTGAGATCGTGTCCGGTGGATTACCATCACAAAAATGTTCGTAGTGCGGACTTCAGTCCGTAAAAAGCTGCGGACTGAAGTCCGCACTACGAACAAAAAGGTTTGTAGTGCGGACTTCAGTCCGCTCTCATGCAGCTTCTATAACCACTAAACTAAGAGGGCCCAAGCCCAACAACGTACCTCATAGGAGAGCTCGATCCGCTATACTTCGTTCAAGCACTAAGGTGCGATCGATCGCACCCTAGATAATTTTGAGATTTTTGGACAGTTGCAGGTAAGTTGCCCGATCGCCCTTTCTGACTATGCTACCGTTGCTACCCTATCGAGCATCGGCTGGCGAGTTTTCAAATTAAACCGGTATCCGTGGGGGAGGATGTGCAACTTGGCCCCGCAAATCGCCAAAGCCTCATCCTTCAACAGTCCATCCATATTGTCGTGGAGTTTTTCCGACTCGTCGATGACAGTTACAGCCCCTTCGCCAATGACTTCAACCACGTCACCGCTGACTAAAATAGCTGTATTTTCGTCAATCCCAAATCCCAAGACTGCTGGTTGCAACAAGAGTGCAGCAACTAAGCGTCCCAGACGGCCTCGCTGGGCGAAATGCTGGTCGATGACAATTCCCGGCAGGAAACCCATTCCCGGGCCCATTGCTACCACGTCAACGCGAGGATTTGTCTCGGAGTCTCCTTCAATAATCATCATGTCTGGCATCATCGCCGCGCCTGCACTGGTGCCGCCAATAATCGCCCCTTCGGAGTAGCGTTTGTGCATAGCTGCGTCGAGTTTGGTATCTTTCAAGCAGCTAATAATCCGCGCTTGCTCCCCGCCGGTAAAGAATATGCCAGTCGCTTGTTCGATCGCTTCTAAATAATCTGGATTGTCAGCATCTTCGGCTTTCTGGGTGTCAACCACTCGCACATCTTCAGCGCCCAGCCTCTCAAACACTCTGATGTAATTATCTCCGACTTCTCCTGGGAGGCTGGTAGCAGCCGTCATCACTACAATGCGGGCTTTAGTGCCTCCAGCACACCGCAAGAATTCCCGCAGAATTTTGCAATCCCCGTCTTTGTCTTCGGCGCCGCCAATAATTAGCAACTTTCCCTGATTTTCGCTGCCAGCCATACGATCTGCACTCTTAATGGATTATATTTCACTAAAACATAACATTTTTGTTTCCTAACACTGCCAAAAGGTAGAGATTGATACAGAATAAACATCTGATTTTGATAGGTGTTGGAAGCACGCAACTCAAGCATTCCGGTTATTTCGCTCGAATGCGGGGCTGTAACGCGATTTTTTATAAAAAACTAACCCCTCCTCAGGCCATGGAGGAGGGGTCAAAAAATGAGTTTACATTACAGTCTTGGACGCGCGACGGGGTATCAACCCGATTTCTGACTGGAGACTTCACCCATAAACCTCTTATTTTTCGTATCAACCGGGTCGATCGGCGCTTCTAGATTAGTTCGATCGCGAATTAGTGCGATCGCTCGATCAAATTGCTCAATACTGTACGCGCTCGTTCCAAAGGCAGGTGTCGGGGTTTGCCGTTCCAGACAATCTGATATTCGTTGCTGTGTTGACCGTCACCGTACCCAGAAATCAGCTTTAAGTGAAATGCTTCCTCAGCTAATTGATGAACTTGATCCCTGAGAGCAGTTTGTGCAATCTTCATAATTCTCTGCCTCTTAAATCCTTTTTCACAGTCATAGCCAATTTTAATTGGCCGTGTACCTCTCAAAAGTTATAGCTTTTTTTCATTAGTGATTAATAATTTAGTGATTAGTCATTTAGTCATTAGTGATTAGTATTCGTAATGGCGAATTGGTAATTGGGAATTGGTAATTGGGCAATTCTCCCCCTCTCCCTCTCTATCTTCCTCTCCCTCTCTCTCCCCCTCTCCCTGTCTTTCTTCCTCTCCCATTCTCTCCCTCTCTCTGCAATATAGTGGCGATCGCACCCCATGAGGTATGCCAGATTCTGCGAATGTCAGGATTTGTAAACGGTGGCGTCTGTACCTCCAAAAACCCGATCGAGTCTATATGCGCGATCGATTACCGATTACCGATTAGCGGACATACCTCATCTGTCTGAGACTCTACAATATCTATACCCATAGGTAGTACCCAATGCGCCGACAAGAGAGCTAGTGTGACAAGTTAGCTCAAAGGAGGTCAAAAAATGCTTCAAGAAAAAAATACCGAGATAGCCCGCGTCAATGCGCGAAAAACCGATGTTTTTGATATTTTCAACTTCAAACATTACATCGGGCCAAACCCTTATTTAGAAACAGCGGCTTTAGTTTTCGATTTTGCGGTGACGGAGGCGATCGCACCACAGCCGATCGCACATTATCATGAAATTATTGGCGATCGCTACCCGCAACTACTAGGCGAAACCTTCACGAACCACGCCCAACTGTTCGGCCGCACCGCCTCAGAAGTAGCAAAACTCGACATGGGTTTGCACTTCCAACACTGGAACGTCAAACCATTTTCTCACTTTAGCAGAATCAGCATAGAAGCACTTCATGCCCGCAGCGCCAGAGCCGTAGTTTACGCTGTTTGGGATTGGTTTGAAGCCATCAATCAAAATCAAGATTTCCCCCTAGAAGCACAAATTGGCGCGCTGCAAAATATGTTCCGCCAGTCTGTTTACGGAGGCCCGACAGTTTATTCATTAATGCGATCGGCATCCCAAAAAGGCATTCCCACATTTTATTTGTGGGATGAAGGATTGATGCAATACGGTTACGGTAAAAAACTGGTGCGTGGCTCTGCCACAACTTTTGATTCCGACAGTCATTTAGACTCGGATTTTACCACACGCAAAGATGATTGTAAAGCTTTTCTTGCTACCTTAGGATTTCCAGTTCCCAAAGGCGATATCGTCTCCACAGAAAACGGAGCTCTGGGAGTTGCAAGAGAAATTGGCTACCCAGTTGCTATCAAACCAGTAGTCGGTCATAAAGGAATTGGCGTCACCGCAGATATCCGAGATGCAGAAGAATTGCAGGCGGCTTTTAAAAGAGCAGTTAACGCAATTCCCGAAACATGGCCCGTGCGAGTTATTGTGGAAAATAGCATCAAAGGAGCGGATTTTAGGCTGCTGTGCGTTGACGGCAAGTTTGTTTCTGCAACTGAACGTCGGCCCGCTTGGGTAACAGGGGACGGCGAGTCAACTATTCGGGAATTGATCCGCCGCGAAAACCGCAAACCAGAACGCTTGGACACGCCAACTTCGGCGATGAGCAAAATTCAGTCCGACGAAGCGATGGAAATGTACCTGGAACAACAAGGGCTGTCATTGGATAGTGTCGTAGAGCGCGATCGCACTGTATCTCTTCGCAAAGTAGCCAATCTTTCCGCAGGCGGCGTCAGCATCGATGCTACCCGCACCATTCACCCGGATAACATTGTTTTAGCTCAAGATATCGCCCTGCATTTTCGGTTAACTTGTTTGGGGATTGATGTTGTCACAGAAACTCTCGCCAAATCTTGGAAAACCGGGAATTTTGGGATTATCGAAATCAATGCCGCGCCGGGAATTTTTATGCACCTCAACCCGGCTGTCGGAGAAGGGGTTGATGTGCCTTCACATATTATTGATACTTTCTTTGATTCTGGAAAGTCAGCCAGAATTCCGATTATTACGTTCAACCGAATTTCGGTACACGAACTGCAAGAAACAATTGACCACATTCTGTTGCAACATCCTGATTGGACAATCGGTGCTGTTTGTCGCACTGGACTTTTTGTCAACCGTTCTGAAAAGGTTTTGCATAAAAATTACAATCTTAATGTGCAAACTTTGCTGCGAAATCCTAAACTCGATTTGTTGATTGCTGAATATCCCGAAAATGTTTTGGAAGCTGAGGGAATGTTTTATCAGGGCAGTAATATGGTGGTGCTGGATAATCCGGGGGAAACAGAGATGATTTTGCTCAGGGAAAGCACTGATGATGATACTGTGGTGGTGCGGGAAGGCAATAGTATTTCTATCCGCCGCCAAGGTTTGATCGAACAGTACAGTCTGGAGGATGGGGAACCGTTTACTCGGGTGTATTTGAAGGAAATTGGGACTATTTTGTAAGGTGCAAATTGCTACTTGAGTAAGGTGTGGGTTGCATACAATTAAATCAACACAAAGGTGCGAATTGTTACTCGCACAAAGTAATAAGCGCACCTTCGTGTTGACGGTTAAGTGCAAATTGCTATTTAGGCAAGGTGTGTAGCGCCCACTCAAATTTAACAATCAAGTGCGAATTGCTACTTGTGTAAGGTGCATTCGGCGCAATATACTGAGGTAAAGTAATTGTTATATTGTCGTTACCAAACTAATATTTTCGTAGAAACCGAACTTTATGAAGATAAATTCATATTTGTGCGATCTTAAGTTTTGACACAATCTTGTTTCTGCGCTGTCGATCGTGTTATCAAGGAAATTCAGAACTATTTAAACGAATCGCACTCCGGTGCCAAAAACTCTGGAAATATGAATGTTGCGAGCAATTGGTTTAATTCACTGACGAAAAATTTACAGTCGTATCGCCGCTACATTCCAGCAGCGTTGACTCTTTGCACGGGTGCCGGCTTGTCATTGATAGCGGCTGCCGTTGTCTGGAATTGGGAAAATCAGCGGATGGCAGCAGAATTTCATCAGCAAGCCGATCGCCTGAATGCGACTTTACAGCAAAGCATCAACAAAAACTTAGATTTTCTGTACTCAATTCAAGCATTCTACAGCGCATCTGCTGAAGTTAGCAGACAAGATTTGAGGGAATTCGTTCAACCGGCACTGTCCCGAAATGCTGCCGTCTTTTCTGTAAACTGGGTTTTGCGCGTCCCGGCTGCGGACAAAGCAGCTTACGAACAGACAATTCGAGCCGAAGGTTTTCGGGCATTTCAAATCTACGAGCGAGATGCTGACAAAAAGCCTGTACCAGTAAAAGCGCGATCGGAATATTTTCCTGTCACGTACAGAGAAGCCCTGGAAGCAGATACAAAATCACTGGGTTTCGATCTGGCTTCCAATCCCGAACGCAAAGCAGCTTTAGAGAAGTCGGTGAATACCGGGAAAATAGCTGCTTCGGGGAAGATTAAATTAATTAAGAACGATAGACCTGGAGTGCAACTATTTCTGCCAGTACCTGGCCGCGCAAGTTCTCCAGATAACTCGGCAAACAGCCGCGAAAACCTCAGGGGAGTGATTTCAGGTGTGTTTCAGATTACCAATATGGTCAATTTTTATTTAGAATCACTGAATTTAGACCACATAAATTTTTATCTCTATGACAACTCCGCCACAGAAAAAGAACGGTTTTTGATGCGCTACGACTCGCAAACCAAGCAGTTTATAGATAATCCACAACTAGAACATCCAGAGTTAACTAATCTCCGGCAACCTATCTGTGAAAATAAGAGTGCTTGCACTCGCACATTCAACGTAGCAGACCGCCAGTGGATGCTGCTAGTTTTGCCGGGAAAGGGGTACGATAGTCTGAGCGCCCATGAGGGTTCGCTGGCAATTGGCGCGATCGGGCTTTTGATGAGTGGCAGCTTGACGGCTTACCTGTTGATGTCTCTAGGACGTACAGCCAAAGTAGAACACCAAGTGCGCGATCGTACAATTCAACTAAAAGAGCGCACCGCTGAACTAGAAACGGCACTGACAAATTTACAGTCAGCGCAATTAAAACTAATCCAAACTGAAAAAATGTCCAGCTTGGGGCAGTTGGTGGCTGGAGTCGCTCACGAAATTAACAATCCTGTCTGCTTTATTTCTGGCAACCTGAGCCATACAGGCGAATATACTCAAAACTTGCTGGAACTTGTGAAAATATACCAGCAGCAATATCCCAACCCAACGCCAGAAGTACAAGGAAAACTACAAGAGATCGATTTGGAATTCATTAGTGAAGACTTGCCTAAACTCCTAAAATCGATGAATGTAGGAGCCGAACGCATCCGCCAGATTGTGCTTTCTCTGCGAAATTTTTCGCGTTTGGATGAAGCTGAAATGAAGTCGGTCGATCTTCACGAAGGCCTTGACAGTACCTTGATGATTTTGGACGGTAGGCTAAAAGCTAGCGGTGATTTTCCCGGCATTAAAATTATCAAAGAATACGGCAAATTGCCCTTGGTGGAGTGCTGGGCAGGACAATTAAATCAGGTATTCATGAATATTTTAAGCAATGCGATTGATGTTTTGTATGACGGCGAAAAAAATAAACATTTAATCGCAAAATCTTCCTCAGAGTCGCCTTTTTTACCTACCATTGTGATTCGCACTGAACTTTTAAGTTATAATTGTGCGTGCGTGCGGATCGCGGACAATGGAGCGGGCATGACGGAGAAGGTAAAACAACGTTTGTTTGAGCCATTTTTTACTACCAAACCTGTAGGCAAAGGTACCGGATTGGGATTGTCGATTAGCTATCAAATAGTGGAAAAACATCAAGGTTCGCTCAGGTGCGTATCGGCTCCGGGAGAGGGAACTGAATTCTGGATTGAGGTACCCGTGCGGCAACAGCCCGAGCAATCAGTTGCTAATATTTCATCAGCGGTACGCGTCAGTTGACAGTTGACAGTTGACAGTTGACAGTTGACAGTTATATGGCGGTGCCAAGAGTGCGGGCCCTCTTAGGAATGAGAATTAAATAACTTACAATTTTTATTGTTATTGTGGGATGGGCGGGAGAACCCGTTCTTTCTAGACGGGCGGGACGCCCATCCCACAAATATGTATAAATTATTTAATTTGCGATCCTTAATTGACAGTTGACAGTTTAAACAATACCGATGCAACCGGAAACGATATTAGCAAGCACATCCTAATTTACATTTAAATATTACCGAAAACAAATATCTGGGATTTTACGCGCCGCGACAATTTATCATTGTAGTAAGGTCTGATTACCAATTACTAATTACGATGTCTTTACAATTTATTAGCATTCCGCCAACCACCGATCGCAAACCAGTCGCTTTAATTGTCGCTTTGCACGGATGGGGTGCTAATGCTCGGGATTTGACTGCGTTAGCACCGGCTTTCAATTTGCCGGATTATCAGTTTGTGTTTCCCGATGCTCCGTTTCCCCATCCCCAGGTAATGGGTGGCAAAATGTGGTATGACTTGGCAAACAAAGATGCTGAGGGATTGGTAGAAAGCAGGGAATTGCTGAAGGAATTATTGCTGTCTTTGGAAAGCAGCACGGGCGTGCCTTTGTCTCGCACGATTTTAGGAGGCTTTTCTCAAGGCGGGGCGATGACTCTGGATGTGGGTTTGACTTTGCCCGTAGCTGGTTTAATTTGTCTGAGCGGTTATTTGCACTCGTCGATTTCGCCCGTTGCTGGGAGTGCTTTGCCGCCTGTTTCGATCGTGCACGGTACTCAAGATAATATTGTGCCCGTTAGTGCTGCGGTGCGATCGCGCGAGAGTTTGACTGCTTGGGGAGCACCCGTGCAGTATCGAGAATTTAACATGGGACACGAGATTCTGCCGGAAGTTGTAGATGTAATGCGAAGTTTTGTTGTAGAAACTGTGTCTAAATCTGATTAAAGGCTTAGGATATAGTATGGCGGAAGTCTCGGGCAGGGTCAAAAAATGAAAACTTTAACCAAAGCATCGCGCGATATTGCTGTACTTACTTCTCAGGACGTGGCAGAATTGGCTGTCCGTTTGGAGGTTGACGATTATACAGATCCTTTTGAGGGATTGAATGATTGGCATTTGTTGCGATCGCTTGCCTTTCAGCGGCCGGAGATGGTTGAACCCTATCTCCACCTTCTGGATATGGAAGCCTACGACGAAGCATAGGCTTAAAAATCTAGCTCAAAATTTCGACGGGATTGAGGAAGAAGTTAGCAGCATATTTTGTTGCGGATTGAACAGATGAGTTATGGATTTTTGTCTGTTTTCATCTCAACTTCTTTCTTGATTCTTTTTTATTGAAATATGAAACAAGGTTGGTAGTGAGGACTTTAGTCCTTCATGGATGCGGACTAAAGTCCTCACTACCAACCAATCTTATATCCAAATAATATTATAAGTAAGTCGTTTTTTATCTAAAGGGAGCATCTCATTTTTGAAAAAAGCATTTTTCATTATAGTGCGAGCGTCCCCGCTCGCGAGCAGTATAATACTCGCGAGCGGGGACGCTCGCACTATATGCAAAACTGAGATGCTCCCTATCTAAAATATAAAATCCTATGGTGAAAGGTAGACGAATTTTAATCGGCGTTAGTGGCGGGATTGCGGCTTACAAAGTTTGTGAAGTAGTTTCAACTTTAGCAAAAGCAGGAGCTGAAGTTAAAGCAATTCTTACGGATGCGGCCGGGGAGTTTGTCACGCCTTTGACTTTTGCTACTCTTTCCCGCCATCCTGCTTTTACAGACAAGGATTTTTGGCAAGCAAATCACGGCCGCCCGCTGCACATTCAACTCGGAGAATGGGCGGAAGTTTTTGCGATCGCTCCCCTGACTGCTAATACTTTGGCTAAGCTGGCGGGGGGTTTTGCTGATAATTTGTTGACTAATACTGTCTTAGCTTCTACTTGCCCAATTTTGCTGGCGCCGGCGATGAATACTGATATGTGGGAACAGCCTGCGGTGCAGCGGAATTGGCGGGAAGTGTTGACTTATCGGCGCTATCATGCGGCGAATCCGGGGGCGGGAATGCTGGCGTGCGATCGCGCGGGTGTCGGTAGAATGGCTGAACCTCATGAGATTTTGCCTCATATTGAGTCGCTGTTGTATACCAAGGGCGATCGAGATTTAGCCGGTAAACGGGTGTTAATCAGCGCGGGAGGAACCCGAGAACACCTCGATCCGGTGCGGTTTATCGGCAATCCTTCTACCGGCAAAATGGGCATAGCTTTGGCGCAAGCTGCACTGCATCGCGGCGCGGCTGTGACGCTGGTACACAGCATAACTGGGGAATTGTCGCTGTCTGGTGTACGGGCGATCGCAGTTACCAGCGCCCAAGAAATGCGACAGGCGATGCTAGAATGCTTTCACGATGCCGATTTGACGGTGATGGCGGCGGCGGTGGCGGATGTCAAACCAGTCGATCGCAGTAATCAGAAATTGCCAAAGCGATCGCTCCCCAATTCTTTACCGTTAGCGCCTGTAGCCGATATTGTGGCAGAGTTGGGGAACTTGAAGCAGCCGCACCAAAAGCTCATCGGCTTTGCAGCACAAACTGGGGATATTGTCAAGCCAGCGTTGGAGAAATTGCGGGCTAAGAAGCTGGATGTAATTGCCGCAAACCCGATCGATAAAATAGGTGCAGGTTTCGGCAGCAATACCAATCAAGCAATATTAATTAATACCGCCGGGAAGCAAGTAGAAATTGCACCTTGCAGCAAGCTAGAAATGGCTCACCGACTATTAGATTTTGCGATAGAGCGGTGATATGATTCTCGGTGAATTAACGACCATATTTGTAGGGGCGGGTTCACAAAAAATCTTTGATTCACATTCACAATATCTATAAACCCGCCCTGACCGATGCACAGAATGCGATCGACTTCCAACTCGTTATAGATTAGCAGGTTCCGGGCATAATTCTGATTCCACAAAAGTTGTTGATTCCGACTCGGCCGGCAACTCAATATTTGCGATCGTAATTTCTAGTTTAAACCCTAAAGCTTCAAGCAATTCTACCAAACTGTAAATTTCCGAACCGCCGCTTTCAGTCAGCATCTTGTCGAGTTTTTCGTGATGTTCTTTTGCCGACTCCGAAAGAGCATTCATCCTGATTCGAGCCTCAATCACATTTCTGATGGCATTTCTCAAAAGTGCGGGTTCAGGATCTTTTTCTTCCAAAATAGCCCCGATGTAACCAGCAGCTTCTTCAGCCTCTTTGAGAGATTCAATGAGGTACTCGCGGTAGCTATGACTTGTCGGTGCTTTCACGTCTTTCATAATCTTTCCAGTATGCTATGGCTTGTCGAATATCTTGTTCTTGAGTGCTTTTATCTCCGGCTACCAGGATGACCACCACTGTCAACCCAACTTGTCCGAAGTAGACGCGGTAGCCCGGGCCATAATTAATTCTGAGTTCAAAAACTCCTTCTCCTACTGACTTGATATCTCCGAGATTGCCTTGTTGAACTCGGTCAAGCCTAGACTTGATTCTAAATCTGACATTCCGATCGCGAACGGAATCAAGCCACTCGTCGAAAGGAAATTTGCCATCTGATGTACCGTAACTTGTAATTTCCCTGGGTTGTACTTCCACAATTTTATCCTAATTCTTTGCCAATTTCTATAATAAGGCTGTGAAGCGTAGCTATCCCGTAGGGAATCGCCACCGCCTTCCCCAAGCAAATCATACTTAAGACAGAGGCATGAGATCGCCTTTCAGGTAAACCTTGTGCAGGAAACTTTGATTAAAACAGGGAGTTGTAAATGAACTTTAAATCGATCGCAAAAACCAATCTACTACTCAGCAGCCTAATCGTGAGTCTCGGATTCCAAACACTTCCAGCCGCAGCCGCAGTCACCGACGCGCAAGTTTCCGCCCTCGTAGAAGCGCTGCGACAAGCCGCCCCGCCGCAAACCGCAAATGACGGAATGTACAGTCAGTGGCAAGTTTTACCGAATAATATTTCCCGCTGGGCAAAATTCTGTACCAAACAAGATTTAACACCGCAACAATTTGAAGCCGACGCCACAAAAGCCAAAACAATTGTTACCTGTATCGTCGGCGATTTGCTGCGCGACGAATACAAAGCTAGCAGCAACAATGAATTAACCGCTATCCGCCGCGCCGCTTGCTGGTGGATGACAGGAGAATCCGCAGCTTGCAAAAGTGGCGCCACTGCTACTTATGCGGACAAAGTTGTCAGCGTTTACCAGCAGCAGCGGCCTAAAAAGTAAGGTTTGTGCTGCGGGATATCGATTTTTTTGACCGCAGATAACGGCAGATTAACGCAGATGAATTGCGATTTTTTAGCAGAGGTGTAACCAATCCTATCGAGCCATCAGATGTAGGTTTTGGGCTGTGTAGCCTTCGGGCAAGTTAGAAATATGGGTTGCCTTCTGCTAAGAAGCAAGCTATAATCAGTAATGTACGACCGAACTGTTCGATAGAGCAGTGTAGGCCGCGCCAATTTTTTTCATGTTTCGTTCGCAAGAACAAGAAGAGAACCCAACAACAGGGTTCTATTTTAATTTATGGATGAGTAACTTTTCCTTTGATTTTAGCTTTCAATCTTGAAGCAATGGGTGCATCTCAATGCAAGCGAATATATGCGTAGGGGCGAAGCATGACCGCAGAAAATAGGAGATGATAACTAATAACTTATATGCGGTCATGCTTCGCCCTCTTCCTTGCGCCAGATGCACCCGAAGCAATTTCTGGTTTGATTGTTAATTTTAGCTCTGGCTTTTGTGCTGATGGATAGATAATAGCAATTTGATATCCAATTCAATTATCCTATAAGCGCCAAAGATTCTTGAGAACATTAATCTGCTCTTTCTGTCGTCGAGCGATTACTTCTGGCGTCCATTCCTGTTCCCGCAGCACTTGGGTAGTAAGTGCAAAGGGTGAAACACCTGTTTTAGTGGTGAAATACTTCTGTTTTTTTACATCAAAATCATAATTTTGTGCCAGAGTGTTTTTCGCACAAGATAGTAAAACTAAGTTGCCAAGACGATGTACATATTGAGCGTGCTCTTGCTGATTAGCAAACCACTTCATCCACTCACTATTAGCACCTAGATTTTGGGGAAGTACGTGCTCGACAGTAATGTTGGAGAAGTTGTAAGATGCTTCACCTTCTGACAGAGCAGCATCTAAGCGCACCAAAACATAACGACGAATTTTTTGCATTAGGTAAAGGTCACTATCGAGGACTCTAAGGATATTGTTTGACTCTTCAGGAGTAAACTGGAGCGGTGAATAGGAATTGAATAAATCTTCCTCTTGCTCAATAGCAGTAAGCAATCTGCTGTAACGTTCTATGCGCTCATTGATATTGGCGCGGACAATCATTAAACCTGCGGCAAGGCGGTCTAAATCTCTAAAGAAACGCAGCAAATTATCGGGGTTATTACGGTTACGGTTGCGAGATAGGTAGAGAATGGCAGGTGGTACCCAGTCAAAATTATCAATTTTGTTTAACCATTTAAATAGTTGATTAATTTCCTGTGCACGCGCCTCGCTTTCATAGGTTAAGTTGTAAATGTCCGAAAAAGCCTTAGCATAAGGAGCTAAAATTTCATCAATGAATTGCTGAGGCCCAGCCGCAGGATTGATGTTTTCTTGAAACTCTTTAAGGATACTCTTGCTAAGTTTTTTCTTTTCCTTAATCATGCGAATATGAGAAAACAAATCTTTGAATAACTCGCGTCCCAGATTCTCCTCGGTATCTTCCCACTTTTTAGTATATTTTTCTTGTTGACTTTCGGGTATTTTTCCGATAATGTCAGCTTTCAAGATATCAGTTACAGAAAGATCTAATCCCCTATTGTTCAACACAGAGAATATCCGATATGCAGAGTCAAAGTCAGGCGTAGAAACCACTACTAAGAAGCACTGAGTAATGATGAACTGGGCAAGGCGTATACAGCAATGTTCGCCTATTGCATGGAAACGTTGCAAGAATAAATGTGCATTTTCTTTAATCAGCTTCTGACTATCCATCAGCTCAACACTGTTCAACTCTTTGAGCTTGTTAATACCACCTTCATTTTGAATATATTCCTTGAAAAAGTCTGCATCTCGCTCGCGCAAAGTCAAACGGTAACGATTAGGAGTACCCGCAATCAAGCTGCCTCTTTGGTATAGAAAAGTGGTCAAGTCATTGGCGTGTTCTGTTGGCAATGATGCCCTGAGAGCAGCTAGTAGTATGGTGAGAGTCGTTAGACGTTGCTGACCATCTACAATTTCAGCGGCTGGCTGCTCCGATTTAATCAAAACTATGCTGCCTAGAAAGTAGGGGTTGAGTTCATCAATCGTCTCGTTACCATCTCCCAAGAATGTTAGCAGGTCTTCCAGCAGTTCCCCAGCTTCCTCCTTTGTCCAAGCATAGGGACGCTGGTAGAGGGGAATGGTGAACATAAAGTCATCGCTAAAGATTTTTTTAATCGGATGTTGTTCACCCTTGATGCTGACACGGTTCATGCTTGGTTCCTGTGTTAGGTATGGTTGGTAATTGCTTCCCGAAAGTCAATTTTCCCTGTTGCTAGAATACCATGCTCAAGCTTGGAAAGGCGAACTCTCAACTTAGCCTGTGCAGGCTGGTTCCATTCGTCGCGCCGCAGATGTCAATCTGCGGCTGAATCACCCATTTTCTGCCTGACTTCTCATCAACTTTTGCACGCTACCCAACGCCCGATTTAATTCGTAACTCTTTCTTTCCGAATTCTGCAAAAAAGCCTGCTGTTCTTCCTCAATCATTAACACATCCTGCCGCACCAAACCATCTAATAACTTTTGAGCGGCACCGAAACAGCTATCTTTGATAAACTTGCGAAACCACACAGGCAATTTGTGCAGCCGCCAAAACGCATTTAATGAGGTAAAATGAACTAAATAAGCGCGAGTTGCTGTCTCGCTTACCGGGCAAACTAAGCAGTAAATCTTAAAGTCGCTTCCCAATGTTGAAACCCAGTTCGGGTAAACATAACTCACGTCAAGCGGTTCCGGGTGCAGTCGGCGCAGAGACTTAAAAAATAACTGGGAAATTGACCAAATTTTATCTATTTTGTAATAACTTTGTGCTTGATAGCGAGCTGTTACTTGATGCTCGTCTTCTGCTAAACTATCTAATACCGGATTTGCCCAAGCTTGCCAATCATCGTGCAAGTGTCCGTGGTACATATCCATCAAATTTTCAATTAAAAATGAATAGTGTGCCTGACAGTCGATGACTGAGACTGTGGCAATATAATTGAGATGTTCCCACTCGGGCAAATCCAATAAATCTATTTTTTCGGCTTGGGTTTTGTCGCCGGGAAACAGCCAGATAAAACCGTTTTGCTCCTTGACTGGATAGGAGCGAATTTTGCAGTTAGGTAGCTTTTGGTTTTCTGCTAAATAATCGACTTCGGCGCATTCTCCGCTTGCATTTAATCGCCATCCGTGGTAAGCGCATTCGATTAAATCGCCTTTAACTTTGCCGTGGCTGAGTTTAACTTGTCGGTGCGGGCACCTGTCTTCTAAGGCGTTGATTTTGCCTGTACTGTCGCGGAAAAGTGCGATCGCCCGATGCCACAATATCACAGCTAGGGGCTGACTCTGTACCTCTGTGCTGCGGGCGACTGCATACCATTGCTCCAAATTAATGCCCAACTCGCGGATGTGAGTTTTTTCTCCCCTTGCAGATATCGATTCGATCGCATTATTTTGCATTACAAATTTTCCCAAATTACGCCCATAGAACAACCCAATTTTACAAAATAACAGCCGGGAAAGCAACGGCCGTAAATTCTTTTAAATCTCCCTTCTGACAAATACCTGTCGCTCGCTAAATGCTTCAACCAGCTTGGCGACAATCTAAATTTCAACAATCTTGAAGCATCGCGAAATCCGTATTTAGAACAATCGGGAATAAAATCTCTAATTGCACCTATAATGTAGCCGAGGGTGGCTGGTGTTTCGACTTCTGAGACATTATCTAAAAAGACAATTTTACCCTGCCGATTTAACAAGTTCTTAATGCCTGAGAGGGCGACGGGTAGGTTGGGTAGGTGGTGAAAAGTGGTGGCACTAACTATTAAATCAAATTGGCGATCGAGCGCTAATTGACTGGCATCCATTTGGATGTATTCGATATTGGGGGCTGAGCGTTTTTGACTAGCAATAGCCAGCATTTTTGCTGATAAATCTACCGCCACTACACGCTCGTAATACTTAGCTAATTCCCAAGCCAGAATGCCAGAACCGCAGCCAATATCTAATGCTGTACCTTTGTTGGAAGACAGATTTTTAGTAAAAAAATCGTTCTGGCTTTCCAAGGTGGCAGCGAAATCGTATTCTGTTGCAAAATCATCAAACGTTACAGATTTATTGGGAATTTTCCAGTTACTCTTCAGCATCTATTCTTGCTTTATACTCATTCAACATTTTACCCGCAGATGCACCCAAAGCCACGCGGATGTTTTTTTGTTCCCAAGCTCTGACTTTTCTCCTCAGCGAAACCACACCCACAAACCGTAACTCATCTGAATTGCTAGTAATATTACCAACAAACTCAGGAGAGCGATCGCTCCTAATCCTCCGAAAAGACCTACAATTAGTGTCACAACCGCCGCAGCTAACTTTAAGGCAGGACTCCATATCGGGTGAGCGGGTTCGTCCTCATCTCGGCGCAAAGTGGTTTCTAGTAGAGCAATCACAGCTAAAGAAATCGCTAAAGAACCACAAATTAAGCACCGCACGTTCAAAGGCAGCACTGTTGCTTTCGAGGCAATTACATTGTTGATTCCTGCCGCCGTTGCCGTCACCGACATTACCAGCGGCATATGCAAATATCCCCAAGCAAATACCCAACCAGTTGCAGGTTTTGGAGGCCTGCGAGCGACAAAATCAAAGTATATCCACCATATACCGAAAATCAGCGTCATTCCCAGAATTCCAGTGATGGCATGGGCGAATTCAAAGTGTTCTTTGGCGGCTAATCCTTGAACTACGCTGACTACGGCTTCCCCCAAAACTATAATCATAAATAGTCCGTATCTTTCGGGAAGTCTGGAACTGCTAAATTGGGGGAGTTTTGATTGGTGTCTGAGGGTAAATATCGGGGTATTGATATCTACAAATAAGCCAATTACCCACAAGATAAAACGTGTTGGGGGAGGTGCGAAAACGGATAAGATAAAAAAGGCGATCGAAATACTAGAACCAATGACAAACCGTTTCGCAGTTGGGCGGAAACTCGGTTCGTGGTAACCAGCACGCCACCAGAGAACAGTTACGATCGATCGCGCAAATACGTAAGATAAGGCAAAACCCACAGAGGTTTCTCCTAAACCGTGGTGGGAAAATACCGCCAATCCCGCTACAGCCAAAATTAGGAGAAACGTAAACAATCGATTTTCAATTCCTTCTGTCTCAAACCGCTCATTATAGTAAGTTGCACCGATCCAAACCCACCACGCGGGCAAGAATAGCAAGATGTATTTACCCGCGCCTACCCAAGAAACATCGATCGCCAGATTGTGCGATAATTCGGCAATAATAACTACGAATACCAGGTCAAAAAAGAGTTCCAGCCAGCTAACTTTTCGGTGCAATTGCTGTTCTTCGTCGGTGCGGATTTGCGGTTTTTGCCACCAGATTCTTTTAGCCATAAACCAATGTTTTGTGTGCTAATTTAACTCGAAATAAAATAAAAAGGTTCGTAGTGAGGACTTTAGTCCTTCTATGGATGCGGACTAAAGTCCTCACTACGAACCAGTTTTTTTTAAGGTTCGTAGTTAGGACTTTAGTCCTTCTTCTCCTGAGGACTAAAGTCCTCACTACGAACCAGTTTTTATTCGTGCGGACACGATTGAAAATCCGCCCCGCTGCAAACCTTAGATTTTCAGCACGCCTTCGGGATTCACCGTCAAGAGCGATCGCCTCTGCAAACCCTCCTGGTATAAAATAGCATTAGCTGCCAACAAACCGCTGCTCACCGCCCTTTCCATTAAACCGCAAGGAAAAGGCATTTTTACCCAATCTCCCGCAAACAACAGATTGGGAACAGCGCAGCAAGTCTCCGGCCTTTCCGCATAACTACCGGGCGGATAGCCCGAGAAATTCTTTTGATTTACCAACTCCCGGTGCAGCAGAGTTGCTGCTTTTAATTCCGGTACAATTTCATACAATTCTTGCTCAAAAGTAGCCAGCAAAACTTCCTGGTTGGGGAATTCCTTCTCCTTGTAACAATAAGCGTGCAGTTCCACTACGCTACCGCCAGTTTTCTGATGCCACTCGATGAACTGATCCTGGATTTTGTGGTAAAGTGTGATGCTGTCAGTCAGTTTGTAGCCGGAAAGCGAACTAAAATTGCTGTGTTCCCAGGCAAAATCGCGATCGAACCAAAAACGCCCAACCGCAAACGGATCGGCTATTTTCAATTCCTCAATTCGGCTCTGCACCTGCGGATTCACCTCACCGCTGGCCAAACTAAACAAATGCTGCATCCCCGGAACATCCGCCGCAAATACATAATAATCAGCCTTCAATGTTTCCCCTGCATTCTGCGGTTGCGACTTATTAGGAGCGGTGGCTAACTGTATCTCATCGGATTTTTTATCAACTACTTTAAATCGAGGCAAATCCCGTTGAGCAGGCCCGCTCACAACTCGCCCATCAGCATCAAAAACTGCCCCATGACAAGGACAGTGAAATTGACCGTCATTTTGTTTCTGAACCGTGCAGCCTTGGTGAGTACAGCTCAGAGAAATTGCCTCTTTTCCTCCGGGTGCGGCGGCAAACACGCTGTCGCCAGCGCCGAAATATTCCGTAGAGTTGCTGTCAGTTAACAGCGCGTTTCGCTTTACCCAAAAAGGTACTTTACTCTGCACGTCTCCAGACTGATAAGTCAAAGAATCAATCTGACCGTTTTCCCAGTGAATTCCGCTAACTGCGACATCTGTCAATACTTTGCCACCTTTACTTTCAATGGATCTGGCAATCGGCTGCACCAAACTCGTGCCCATATCTTGCCGCGTGCCGTTGAATGCCAAACCTTCGGGATTTCCGAAAAAGTAAAAGTGGAAGAATTGCATTAATTCTCCCACGCTCAATTCGTCGGGAGCGTTGAGACTGGACTTGGCAAAAGGCAGAAAATACAAGTCGTAAAGTCCGCGCGGGAATTCACCTTTTACCCAGTCAGCAACTGATATATTGTCAAGGCGAGCGAAACTTTTTTGAGTTTGAAAACCGCCGATTTCCCGAAAGACTTGCCAGTGAGCGGGTTTTGTCAGATTGATTCCCCACTTGAGCCTATTCGGAGAAGATATCCCCAAATCAACGATATTCCAGGGGAAAGCTGAATGGTTGGGACGGAAAACTTCTGGTTGGTATTTGCCGTCTCGAAATACAACGGCGTAGGATTCTAAAGATACAAAGTTATCGGTAATTTCTAGTTCTTTGACCACACTTTTGAGGTTGTAGTATTGCGGAAAAAAACCGTGAAAACCGTGTTCCATCATAAAGGTTTCGTTGCCGACTTGTATCGGCCAACTAGCAATTTTACCGCCGAGTTGGGGCGATTTGTCCAACAGCGTCACGGCGAAACCCCGCTGACTCAGTTCGTAAGCACAGGCGAGCCCTGCTAATCCTGCGCCGACAACTGCAACGGTTTTGGGTTTATTCAGCATTCGCGGCAAGTCAAGAGTATCTTGCACAAAAACGGCGGGTTCGGGCTTGGACAATCGAGAGTAGCCCAGCAGCCCGCCTGCGGCACCGACTCCGAGGAATTTGAGGGCGGTTCGTCGAGAAACTGGTGGAGATAGCGGTGGATTGGTTGATTCACTCATAAAGCTGGTTCACACAAATAAATCATCCGATTTTAGATTTCAGATTTTAGATTTTAGAGGCGATTCGCGGATGCTTCCGGGGACTTGTACCTAAAAACATCTCAAATCGGCTTTTCTATCTAAAACTGTTCGGTGATGGGACATACGCCATAAGGCATACATCATAAGACCTAATACATTATATGTGAAGAAAAATTCAGACAAATCACTCAGTCGGAGTAGGACGATCGCGCGTTGGCGAAGCCCTCGAAGAGGATCGCAAATTAATCTATCTCAGGTATGATGTTTCCAGGGCTATTGTAAAGTATTGTTACGCCCGATACACCCAAACCCAACCGTACAATCTATCACCTAAAATTCATAGACTTAAACCAGTGACAGTTAAACTATTGTCGAAATTGCGCCGCCGAGAGTTTCTGAAAGCTTTCTCACTTGGCTTAGCCGCCCCTTTTTTGTCTAACAGCGCAGCACATTCTCAAGACTATTCAAATATCGCAAAAAGTGCTATCGGCACCAATCTCACAGCCCGAGAAAACCAAAAACCCGGAACCCCAGACTGGGAGTTAGAAAATCCTGCTACGAAGCGAGAAATCGAAGGTTACGCCTCTCTGACCAGCGTCAATCTCGGCGGCGAAATTAAGTTATTTGTCAACACTAAAGAACCGAATTATAGCATAGAAATATTCCGCACCGGATGGTATAATGGACTCGGTGGCCGCCGGATGAATGACCCAATTGTGCGGAAGGGAATCAGACAGCCTCCGCCGAGAGAAGATGAAGCATCGGGACTGATAGAATGCGATTGGAAAGACCCGTATATTTTGCAAATTAGCGATCGCCCTTCCGACTGGACGAGCGGCATTTATTTAGCTAAACTCACTGCCAGTATCAGCGGGAAACAAAGTTATATTATCTTTATAGTGCGGGATGACGATCGCAAATCCGACATTTTATTTCAATCCAGCGTTACCACTTTCCAAGCGTACAACAATTGGGGTCACAAATCCCTTTACCGCTGGAACAGCATGGCAAAACAAGCTTACAAGGTTTCGTTTAATCGGCCCTACGCCATGAGTCCCAACCGCAAAGCAGCTTACGGCGTAGGTGCGGGGGAATTTCTGACAAATTTTCAGCCAAAAAGGAGAACTTCGAGCGCTGGTTGGGAATACAATATGGTCAGGTGGCTGGAAAAAGAAGGCTACGATGTTACCTATGCCACCAACATTGACACGCATTTTAACTCCCGGTTGCTGTTGTCTCACAAAGCATTTTTGTCCGTCGGTCACGACGAATACTGGTCGCGAGATATGCGAGAAAATATAGAAGCTGCTAGAGATGAAGGCGTCAGCATCGGATTTTTTGGTTCCAATATTTGCTATTGGCAGATCCGCCTAGAACCCAGCCGAATTACTAGGGAAGTAAACCGAACTGTGGTTGCTTATAAAGAAATGGCAGATTTAGACCCTATGGGTGGATTGCAAAAAGAATTAGGCGCCGTTAATTCGATAGTAAAAATAGCTAATACTGGGGAATTAAGCTATGGAACAGAGCAACTAGAAAGCACTCAAATAGCAACAAGTTACAATAAATCGCCAGCACTTAATTCTTTAGTAACAACTCGCTGGCGAGACCACTCTATCGGAAGTCCAGAAGATGCTTTGATAGGTGTTATGTACGAGACATTTCAAGTTAATTCTGATATTGTGATTGATAAAAATGCCCCGGATTGGCTGCTGGAAAAAACTCAGTTAAAACAGGGCGACAAGTTACCGGGACTGTTGGGTTATGAAGTCGATCGAATGTTTGGCAATGCTCCGAAAAATATAGTTCGGGTCGGGCATTCTCCATACCCTCACGGCGGCGGGACTCGCTATGCTGATATGACGGTTTATACAGCAGATTCGGGGGCGAAAGTATTCGCGACTGGTTCGATGCAGTGGGCGTGGGGATTAGACGATTACAATGCGCCGCAGTTGCGATCGCCTGTTTTAAATGCCGGAGCTCAGCAGATAACGCGAAACGTTTTAGCAAAGCTGTTAAATTCAGCCAAAAAGTAAATTATGTAATAACTATCCTCTATCTCCATAAGCGGCAAGGTAAAGGGAAGCAGAGCCTCCGAATCTGCATTACTAGGCTCTTCCTGGTAACGAGCAACGAGCAAACATTGCTTAAGTTATTAAATTGTTATTCCTAATCAAGGTACGTAGTTGGGCTTAAGCCCTCTTTAGGCCTATGGATAAAGAGGGCCCAAGCCCAACTACGTACCTAATTTTTGTGATGACTATAAAACCATCCTGCTTCTTAACGGGGATGCGAGGGGGATATCCAAGTATAAGGAGTGTTAAATGAACCGTATTGGGCTATAGGTCAAAAAAAGCTGTAGGGTGCGGACTACGTACCCTACAACCTATATGTCACAGATTAAACAGTAAATAGATGTATATGAGGTTTTACCGATCGTTAGATTTGCCGTCAAACACCTCTCTGAGTAACGTCAATCCTGCTAAAACGCTCTCCATCTGCTCCTCAGACAAATCCTCGAACATTGGCGAAATATTGCTACAGGTGAGCGCTTGAATTTCTTCGAGCCTCGCACGACCAGTTTCTGTCAGTTTCAGCACCACCGCTCGCCGTTCCTGAGGATGTTCTTTGCGGTCTACAAATTTTTCCTGAACCAAGCGCTCGCAAATTGCAGAAGCAGTCGGTCGAGTTACCCCCAAATAATCTGCTAACTTGGATAAAGAAGAACCTGGATAGCGGTAAAGAAACATAAGACTGCGAAACTGAGATATCGATAAAAAGGGTTCTCCTTGATTTCGCATTTGGGCTCGAATCGACCCCACAATCAGCGGAATGATTTCCACTACTGCCGCAGCGCAGCTATCGGGGGTTATTCCTGTAGAGGATTGTTCCAAATTCATCTTTCTTCCCCCTGAAAAATCTCCACCATTGCTGTACTCAGCAAGGTGGCGTGAGCAAAAGGGATGCTCGGTTGGTGCAGCATACAAATCAAATTTCATGTTTGAGTAAAAAAACCTTGGCGTCAACAGAGGCTTTCTGTGAAGCTCCTGCACTTGCTCGGAGGGTGCTTCAGTGACTTATTTAGGTTTTTAGTTTACTTTTCCCAGGGGGGTGTAAGTAAGTATAGGCGACTCGGGCATTTAATTATGGACGGATCGCTAATTTGCTTTATAGACAGTACAGGTATTCGCTCTGCACCGCAATTGCAGTAATACTAACTGTTAGCTATTCTAACAGTTTAGAATTAATTTGTTTGGCTAAATTTGTCAATTTATATGAAAATCGTGTGTAAATTTGGAAATTCAATCTGTTTATCAATCCCTGACTTGAATTTACTGCAATTAACTGCCACACGCGGCTATTTTCATTGAGGGAGCTGGAAATGTTGTTTTTAATTTGGCATTGATTCTGTTTGGGTTGTCGATAGCTAACATTGGCGATCGACCGCATAGTGTAAAATTATTTATCTAATTAAGTATTATTACATATAAATTAGGAAAAGTGAGTTATATATATCACAGTTAGTTGCTCGATCGGAAAAAGTGCCATAAATTTTGGAGTTTTTAACTGCCGATGGCTCGCGGGCGACACGCCCGTGCCACAATTAACAAAGATGAGTATAAAAAAAACTGAGAAATTTGGTTTGATTGGTAGCCTTAACACTATTTTCGTAATCCGTACAAGTACCTATCAGATCGAAAATTGTTGGTGCGATCGCAAATCAAGTCAACAGCAAAGGAATGAGAATTAAATAACTTATTGATGGTTCTTGTGGGATGGGCGTCCCGCCCGTCCCACTTTCAAGAGTGTAAATTATTTACTTTGCGATCCAAAACTGAAATATACCGCCGCCAACTTGTCGCCACCCAAAATATCGACTTAGCCGAACTCTACCACGAGGCTTGCCATACTTTGCTCCCAGTGATAGCGCTAGTTAAATTTGATGCAACTTAATTTACAACCTAAAGACATAGGACATAAAAAGCAATTATTGAAAAATTTACGGTGAGAGTTCGATCTCAATCCCGAATTTCCGCTGCTTCAGGTTCAACTGTATTGATTGTTAGATTTATTTTTGGGTTGGAGTCTTTAAAAATATGCCACAGGATTTGATCGAGGGTGTTGAAATCAAGGCGGGATTTGCGATCGCAGGGGAATCAATTGCCGCTATTTCTCAAAATAAGCTGCCGTTGTAATTGCTCAACTAGAGCGTCGGTACAAATGTTGGGCTTGAATCCCTTGGAAGGTGGAGTGCTGGAATTTTGAAGAGTTTTTTTGGGAGATGGCTCTGGCTCGGGTTTTGGTTCGTAGGTGTCTAATATTGCGCTGAGTTTTTGGATTTTCTCCCATAGCTCTACTATCAAGGCTTCTTTTGCCTCGCTCGATAGTTGTTTTAAGTCGGGGAGTTTTTCCATTCCTTTATCTAATGTCTATCTTGTCTTCTTGTTAAAGGGGTTGAGCAATTACCTTATTGGTTCTTTTGCATGATTTAGAAGGGTCGAGTCCACCAGGTTTGGTATTAGAATCGGGAGGTGTGTTAGGTGTTTTTGATACTTTCGATCCGGCCCCGGGTTTCGTGTTTTTGTCTGGTGGTGTGATTGGTGTTTTTATATCCGGCTTTCTCTGGGGTTTGGCGTTTTGTGCGATCGCAATTCGATGATTTTTGACCAAATTATTCTCTACTACAGTAGCTGGATGTGCCGGATTTGCCAGCGCTGACGCAGAATCGATCGCCAAAATTAAACCCAAAACTAACTGCAATTGCATTTTACACATAAAAGCCCTCTTCTCTCCCAGTCCCTCTGAGTTCGGAATTTGCTTGTATAAACGCGGTTTCAACCGCCGAGATTTCTCCGAAATTTCAGCCGCCGAGGCTAATTAAGATCGATCGTACACAAACAAGATACCACCCGTCGCAACTAAAGCCAAAACCGCCGGAACCAAAGGCATCCAGCCACCGAAAGTCAAAATTACCAAAGAACCTTGGTACAGCACACAGATCATAACACCGCTAGCGATCGCCAACACCAAGAGCGATCGACCCCGCCAAACCAACAGCCCGCCCGTCACAGCCACCAACCACACAAAAACAGCATCTCCCCACTGTATCCCTTGCAATTGCGGCAAAACCCACAATAGCGGCCTTTTATCAATTACAGCGCTGAGGATTTGACTCACCATGTGAGCGTGAATCCAAACTCCCGACATTTTACCGTAAGGAGTATCAGAATCCTCCCTCGAAACCTCCGAAGTGTGACCAATTAGGACAATTTTACCCTTGACTAAATCAGAGTTTATTTTCCCTTCCAATACTTCTTGAAGCGTCACTTTAAAAGCTGGCTTGGGGTTGGCGCGGTAGTTGAGCAATATTTGACTTACTAGCGCCTTTAAATCTTGATAACCTCCTGTACGAGTAGCCAATCTTTTGAATGTAACATCAGCGATTCGCCACTCTTGATTGTTACTTATCTGTGATTTTATTCCTTGATTTTCCAACAAACGCAAAGCTAACAGAAAGCTGAAGCTAGTGGGAATTTTACACTTGTTAGTAAAACTAGAAAGATTTGGTTTATAGGAAAGAGATTGACGGCGAATACTGCTACCTTTTTCATGGCGCAATTCATCCGGAGTCAAATCGCTAAAACCAAGTTGATTGGTTAATTTAGCCTTAGACAATTCTGGCGGCGGATCGTAATTTATATCATTGGAACCATAACTGCATACAGTAATAATATTAGGATTGCTATCAAATAGGGAAATTAAATTTTTTCTTCCTGGCTCCCTTGCCACATTTCGGTGCATATTCAAACCAATTGCTATAGGTTTAAACTGCTGCAATTTGTCGATCGCCTTTGCTAAAGTAGCATCCGTTTGGGGATAGCCGTACTTCTCGGCATCCTTGTTTGTAACTTCCACAACCAGCAACCGATTGTCGATTAATTCCGGTTCGCGCTGGCTCATTAGTCGATCGAGCATTGACAATTCCCACGGCTCCATCACCCCGAAATAGCGCGTTCCCATCACAGCCAGGGTACAGCCCGCACTCGCCAAAATCACCGACTTCAAACGCGAAAAAACATTAACCGGCGGTCTTTTCCCAGACGTGGGAAGCAAAGTCAAATCCGGGGCCACAGCAGGCGAATCCGGTGCCAGCAAAAAATCGTTCCAAACCGCAGGCTTCGCTGCCGGATGCTGCCAAATTACAGGCAACCAACTAGCACAAGGAAAATCCTTTTCCCAACTCTCCAACCGCCGCCGTGCTTCCCCCGCTGCTGCATACAAAGACTTGCCATCCACAAACTCTTTAAGAAAACACTTTAAAAATTCTTGAGCCACAAAATCCGGCACAAACTCCCGCATTAAAATCATTTGCGGAATCATCTGAAAATCATCTAAATTTCTAGCCAAACCCAACCCATCGCAACAGTTAAAAATTGCAAGTTGCAAACCATTTTTTACCGCTTTCCTCAAGCCGCACCACAACTCATTAATTGTCAAAAAATCAGTTTGATTGATATATATTTTTCCAATATCGTCCTCAGTTTCCCCGTGTCCTGCAAAAAATATAATATCCCAAAATTGCTCCCAAAGTTCGTCGTTAATTTCGTCCTGTTTCGGTTCCACTAGAAACCTCACCTCAGCATTGGGAGACAAATCCTCCAAAATTTTCCTATCTTGCGTGATATCAATCCCAGCGCTGTTTCCCAGAATTGCTAAAATCCTTACCTTAGACTTGCGGATAGGTTGTCCAGGATTTTCCAGTGTTACATAGTTTAATTTACTCAGCGAAGGTTCGGCTTTCGGAAATCTTTCAAACAAATCCCACTGATTCCAAGGCAGTTTGTGCAAGTGTTTGTCATTTGTGCAAATCAGCACCCTTGCCTCTTCATCTGGATTTAAATTGTCCCCAATTATTCTATCTACCCTAGCAAATTCAGGAGACTTGAGCCAATCATTCAGCATCAACACAAGTTTTTTCCCAGACTCTTTGCAATCATTCACAGGACTTCTTGCATTAATCTTTTTCGGTTTTATCCGACGAAAAGACAATCCTTTAGCCACCGTCGATTTCACAGCAGTATTTTTTTTGGCATCTTTGTGCAAAAAAGGGTAAATTAAATGCACTAAATTTTCCTGGTGATGCCGGGAATTTGTTCCCATAGCTCGATATTTTTCCCGCCAATGTTCTTCTTCAAAAGCTGCTATTTGCGGGTTGGCTGGCAATGTTTTACTTTCCGTAAAGTCCGTAGAGGGAAATTGATTATTTTTCCCAATTTTTATGGTGCAGCGAAAACCTTCTTCGCAATCTCCGTCTAATTTCAAAACAATTAACTTATCCACAATTCACACCCCCTCTTGATAAGTGACAATTAGATCAAAAAATTTTCAGTCACGCTGAAATCGCCCAAAGCCAACTTGACACTAAAATGCTCTCCCGGTTCTCCGCTTAACTCAAAAAGCAAATTTTCTGTTTTATTTGCCCTAGCTTGCATCAGAGGTTCACCTTCATCATCCAGCACCATCAACTGCAAATCGTTGGGCAAGTTAGTTTGACCGTTTGTGGGATAAACCTCTACCGAAATATCGATATCTGGTTCATCGGTTGTCATCAATTCCACAAATAAAGCTACTTGCTCTTTTCCCCACTCTAAGTTGAGTAATTTGCCTCGCTTGACTGGTACGCGTACATCTGCTGAAGCACTTTTTTCGACTACTTGGGGACTTCGGAAAGCAAACTGCAATTCTGGTTTTGACTCGAACAGTGTTTGGGCTGTATGCCAACCGCTACCGACAATATTGTGCAACCACTGACTGAGATTTACAGGCTTGAGCTCGTCTAAGTATTCTAGCAGGTTGTCGATCGACTCCAACTCGCTAAGTGGAACTTTTTCTCGATCGCCATTTTTGACAAATCCCAGCAACTTCACCTCTTCGAGAGATTGGCCGATCTCTACAGCAACATAACCGATTCTGTCCGATCGCACTTCTGCCGGAATCGAGACACCTTCTTCACCAGGGCTTACCCAACGGCATTCCAGCTTGCCAATACCTTTGACATCCAAATCCGCAATATCCATGAATTTCTGGATCGCAGGATTCCAAATATTGCTGGCATCCAAATCAGTGTCTATTTCCATACACTGAAAGTAGAAATCGACTGCGTGCACAGCCAAAGCATTGAGATAAACCTGTTTGGCTTTCCCCCGGTCACTTTGTTGCTGTGCAAGGGTTTGAGCGCTGCGGTAGGCTGCTGGGGCGATCGGTATTGTCAAAACTAAATCAACTTCTGTGTTATTCATGATCCATCTCTGCTTTTGGGTTTTGAATGTCCTACAAGTATTCTCGGAATCTGGGCGTGAATTTCTCCAAAGACCTCTGGTAAAAACTGCTCAAACTTGAAATACTTACTCCTAACTCTTCGGAGATTTGCTGCAAGCTTGCATCTTCTATCACTCTCTTGACCAGCAACAATTTAAAGTTGACGTGGGCGTGCTTTCTCATCACTTCGTTTTGAAAAATATCGCCCGGATCTTCTTCAATCATCTCAATTAGACCTGCTGCGATTGGACAAGATTCATGTTCGACCTGCTGCTTTTCCATTTGATTGAAAACGGGTTCCATATCTCCGTAGTATACAGTTGGTAAATCTTTCCTACCTATAACTTTAGGGGTGGTTTCTTGAAAACATTTAACTATCAAGAAGTTTACCCACTGGCTGACCTCTTTTTCAGGTCGGTAGTTGTGAATTTCCCGGGAAATGCGAAACATCAGTTCCTGTTTGGCTTCCAGCAAAATTTCCTGATAAATTGCGTAGGAAAAATTCTTATTCTGCGGACAGTTAATGATTTTATATTTTTCAATTTCCATCACTAATCTGGTCACAGCTTTCTGTCGCCCTAAAGTTTTAGGCTGGTGATTTTTGGCAGCTATGGCTAGCTGTTTGAGCCGATCGTCAATTTCGTCCTTAGTAGGCATCTCTTGTTCCAAGGTTACTCAGAAAAATAGTCTCCAACCAGCTATGCAGGCCACCGGGTTGAGCGAATGCTCCCAGAGCGACTGGTGCGCCCGCTGTCGGAGCCGCCATATCCCCTGCAATGCCTTCTATTTGCCTATCTGTCGGGATCTGCGATTTTTATGCAAAACTTCTGCATAATTTACAAAACTTTACATAATTCGCGAATTTCTGGGCCCAGGGGCGGTCGTTGGTGCGCCAGGAATCAGGCGTTGCGGGCTGTTCACCCGATAGGAGATGTTTGGGGTTTGTGTGGAATGCTATAATCGCGATCGCCAGCAGAGTTAATTATTTACAGGAAGCGCGATCGGCAACCGAGCAGGACGATCGCACTCCGAACCAACGGTTTTTACGATCCAGAGTGGTGCAGCAGTCAAATAAGCCGTTATTATTGTTTCAAAAAATTCGATTTTAACCATCATTCCCAATTCTTTAATCGCAAATCGAAAATGGTCTAACCGCCCCAAAACCATGCACTACCAATCCCAGCAGCACCGTCAAAAACACGCAACTCAGAAAAAAATCAAAAGAGCTATTTTTTACTGTTTGACAGCCATACTTTTCTGCTGGAGCACCGCGAACCTCGCTACCATTGCCCAAAAGCCAGAACCAGGCGGACTTAACGGGCAAGAAATGAGACAAATTCTCGATCGCGGAAACCTCACCGAAGCCGTCACCAGAATCGAAAAAGACTGGGAAGAAGACTATCAAACATACTTTGAACAAGACTTTGCCGCCCGCGAAAAAACCGCCCAATCAATATCAAAAACTCTTTCCCGCCTAGCAGTTCAAACTAAGAAAAAACCAGCTTTAATTTACGCCATCCCGCGCACAGACCAACTAGAACTAATCTTAATATTGCCCGATCGCCCGCCAATTAACCGCAGCGTCCCCTCAGCCCAAAAAGACAAACTGGTGCCAGTCGTCCAAGCATTTACCAGCGAAATCACCAAAGTAGCACAAATTAATACTACCAGCTATCTAGAATCAGCTCAACAACTTTATCAATGGATAATTGCACCGCTAGAAGCAGACTTGAAAATAGCAAAAATTGACACCTTGCTGTTCTGCGTCGGCGAAGGTTTGCGAACGGTACCCCTAGCAGCAATGCACGACGGAAAGCAATTTTTGATCGAAAAATACAGTATGTCGCGGATTCCGGCATTCAAGCTGATAGACATCAATTACGCCGATCTCAGAAACTCCCACGTCTTAGCAATGGGAGCAGAAAATTTCTCAGAAACCGCGAACAAACAACCGCTACCGGCTGTTCCGTTAGAATTAAGTGCGATCGCCCGACAGTGGCCAGGTCAATCCTTTATCAACGAAGATTTTACCATCGTTAACTTGCAATCGCAGCGACTGCAACAAAGATACGGCATCATCCACCTGGCGACTCACGCGGAATTCCGCCCCGGAAGCCCAGATAACTCCTACATTCAATTTTGGGATAACCAACTCAGATTATCTCAAATGAGAGATTTGAAATGGAACAATCCGCCACTGGAACTGTTAGTATTGAGCGCCTGTAGAACTGCCTCGGGAGACAAAGAAGCAGAACTCGGATTTGGCGGCTTAGCGTTGCAATCGGGAGCAAAATCTGCCCTCGCCAGTTTGTGGTATGTGTCAGATGCGGGGACTCTGGCGCTGATGACAGAGTTTTACCAGCAGTTAAAAATCAGCAAACCTCAAGATCCTCCAATCATTAAAGCTGAAGCTCTCAGGCAAGCACAAATTGCTGCGATCAAAGGTAAAGTCACCATAGAAAATGGGCAACTGCGAAGTTCTAGGGGGGAAACTCCGTTGCCGCCGTCTATCCCCAAACTTGAGAGCAAAAATTTATCGCATCCTTATTATTGGGCCGCTTTTAGTACGATCGGCAGTCCTTGGTAATTGTCGGGGAGAAACAGGTAAGATGCCTGTTCCACTATGGGGGAGAAACAGTTATAGCGGATCTAGCTCTCATATGAGGTACGTTGTTGGGCTTGAGCCCTCTTAGTTGAAGGGTTATGTAAGCTGTCAGTCATACCTCATCTTTTTGAGAAAGGCTATAAATCAATACAGTTTACTTAAGATAGTCATTGCGTAATTGTGGGAAGAAACAGGCAAGATGCCTGTTCCACTATTGGGAAGAAACAGGCAAGATGCCTGTTCCACAATTGAGGGAGAAACAGGCAAGATGTCTGTTACACAATTGGGTTTATTTAAAATATTGTGGGGTGGGCTTCTAGCCCGCACAAAAAGTTAAATCTTTTGGGCCGCAATTGAGGGATAAACAGGCAAGATGCCTGTGCCACAATTGGGGGATAAACAGGCAAGATGCCTGTTTCACAATTGGGTTTATTTAAAATATTGTGGGGTGGGCTTCTAGCCCGCACAAAAAGATGAAGCCCGCCCAATTTCTAGACTTTGCCCGATCGCTTAATCAGTACACTAATCACTTGTCCTGGTTTTGACCCTCGCTGCGGAGGACTCCAATCGCCGACGGCTGCAAATCCCAGCCGGTACAACGTGTGGATGGTTTCTAAAACGGCTTTGTGGGAACCGAAAACGGTTATCTGCAAGACTTCCTGTTCCGATTCAAAGTCGTCATTTGGACGATCCTCTTCGAGGGCTTCGCTAACGGACGAGTTATCGTCAGGCAAAAATTCCTGTGACATAATATGGTCTCCTAGTTTTTGGTTTTTCTGGTGAGGAAAACCCAAAAACCCAGCCGCCCCGCATACTAACAAAAGGCAGGGCGGCGACAGAGAATGTTATCCTCGATCAGCCTCCATACTGCTCATCCCAGTTTGGCGGTTAGCTGTCCTTAGCTGTTACAGCAGCTTTGGACAGTGCAACTAGATTTTCGGGCGACGCTGGCTGCTTCCTCTTCGAGCAAAGCAACCTTAATTTCACAGCGTAGCGGCTTGTGGGGCCGCCGTCAATGAATTTTAGATTTTAGATTTTAGATTTTAGATTTTAGATTGAAGAATGGCTCTGTTTGGTAAGTCGATCGCTCTTGGATGGCGATAATTGTACGGAACGATATAGCAACCGCCACTACCGATATTGAGATAAATATATAGAATAGAATCGATATATGCTAGGACTCTTTAGCATAAACAGTTTGATGCTCGTACTATGTAACTGTCAGCGGTCAACTGTCAGCGGTCAACTGTCAACTGTCAACTGTCAACTGTCAACTGTCCATCGAGCCTCTTGACCGATCGAGGTGATACGCTATAAAACATAAAGTAATTCAATATCTGTAGCTGTCGCTCAACCAACCACCACCAACCTGTGACAAATCAAGCGGGAGCCTTCAAGGGGAAACAAAAATGAAAAAATTAGAATTTTTACTACAGAAAGAGGGCGATCGCGCCTGGTTGCCCCTAGAAACCCCCGACGTGGAAATTCTAGAAGGCAAATATCGCGTCGTGGCGCGCATTCAGCACCCCAACACCGACATCGAAATTCGCATCATCCATACATCCTTCGACGAAACAGCCCCCCAGCGGAAAGTCCAAAGCAGATCGGCCCGCACCAACCCCGAAGGATTAGTCGTGATTATTCCCTACACTCGTCTCAAACCGGGAATGTGGGAACTCTCCTGCTTACCAGATCCCAAATCAGAACCAGCAAAATCTTGGCAGTATGGCGTGCAATTAGAAGTATTGCCCGCAGAATCGGAAACTTCCGAACCCCTACCGGCGATCGACTCCTCCGAAGCCGCAGCCTCAGAAAACGCAGCAGCAGTCGATCGGACACCAACCGAAATCCCAGCCCCACCTCCACCTCCACCGCAGCCGACCAAAATCTACCAATTCCCCCTTCCCCAAACGCCTCAGCCGCCGAAACCCCCAGTCAAACTCGAACTTGAACTCGTACTCGATCGAGAAACCTTCATCACCCAACTCGGCCGCCCCTTAATCATTTCCGGCAAAATCGACATTCCCCAACCACCTCAAAAAACCAGAAGAACACCACCTCCCATCCCCGAATCGCAACTTCAAGAACTCCAAAAACTCATCGGTTCAGCACAACTGCAAATTTACCTGCGAGACCCCCAAACCTCACAAATACTCGCCCAAATCGAGCAGCCGATGCCAGAACAAGCTCCTCCCTGCATCTTTGCCTGCGTTACCTACATCCCACCCGACTGCAAAAGTCGCCTAATTTTAGGAGAAGCAATTCTTAGCAGCGGCGATGTAACTTTAGCCACCAAACTATTTACAATTACAGCCGGTTTAGAACACCTGCTAGAAGCAATTAAAGACGATTTCATCGAAGAAAAACATCAAGCCGAACCCTCTCCAACAGCAGTCAGACCACCTCGGAAAGAAGTACATCCATCCTTCCTCCGGGTAGCACAAAAAAGCTTAGATCTGCCATCTCCCGCAGAAGTCGCTATCAATGAATCTTTAAGCAATGAATCCCTACCCCCTCAACTAAATTCCCGCCAGACTCCAAGTGCGGGCGGCCTAGAATTGCCGGCATTCGGTAACAAACTGCCCGACAGCAGCCGATCGCAATTGCTCTCAGAAATCACCAATTCGTCTAGAACATCCGCCGGGGCGATCGACCAACCAACCAAACCCTCAGACATCCCAACTACCCCAGAAAAGGCCGAAGTTCGGGCGATCGACCAAAAACCCCAAAACACTCCCGAACCAGAAACACCAGCCCCAGAACCTACGCCACCCCCCTCACAAAAGGCATTTCAAACCTTAAACGTCCAAAATAGATTTTGGTCGCGACTGAGTTCCCTAGCCAGCACCGGCGAATCCCCCGAATGGCTGAAAGCAACCAGCCTGTCGCCAACTCCAAAAGCCACCCCCAATACCAGCGAAGCCATAACAGTCGTCGAAGAAAGCAGCCCAACTAAAGTGCAACCAGCAATCAGGGAAACCATTTCCCAACCGCAACCTACTGGCCCGGAAGCGAGAGAATTTGTGGTGTTTGACGAGCCCCCGCAGCCGAAACAAGTTGCTCAAAAAACCACCAAAGTAGAAGCAGAAGCAACTCCACCAACTCCCTACGTTTTGTCAGAAGACGAGTCAGTACCGATGCCCATCCTGGAATTGCCGCGCGCCCAAATCCTTGCAGGCCAGGCTGTAATAGTGAAAGTGCAACTACCGGAATTAATGCCGCGGATTTATGTAAAAGTTTGGGTATTCGATCGGCAAACCTACCTAATTCTCGACGGGCCGCGCTGGATTACCGAATTTACAGCTACCGGGTTGGGAAATATGCGAGCTAGTATCGAGTTAGAGATTCCCTACGGCTGCATGGAAATTGAATTTGAGGCGATCGCCGTCGAAATGCAAACTCAGCGGGAAAGTCACAAAGTCAGCGTTCACCGCCAAGTTTTACCGCCAGCCGCGCCCACTTTGCCTCTGGAAGGTTAAATTGTCGATCGCTCGCTCGATGAATAATATTCACATCAACAAGCATAATAAAATTGGTTCGTAGTGAGGACTTTAGTCCTTCTTTCCAATAAAATTGGTTCGTAGTGAGGACTTTAGTCCTTCTTTTCTTATGACTGAAATCCTCACTACGAACTAATTGGACTATCGGTAATCTACCGACGATAATTATAAGGACTAAAGTCCTTACTACAAACTTAATTGCCGACGATAATTATAAGGACTAAAGTCCTTACTACAAACTTAATTGGTATCTTTTCAAGTCGATCGCACTAACTGCCGAAACTTCTTCTTAAACTTATTCTTATACACATAGATCGATCGCTGAAAATCCTCAACTTGCAGCGACATCTCCGCAGCCAAACCCGTGCGATTCCAAGCATCCTCCTGACACTTGCGGCGGCAAAAATTCATCGGTTCCGAGTAAACCTTAGATGTCGATAAAGTCGGCTTCGGCCCGCACCAGTGAATCACAGTCGCCGACTCGCGATCGCCCGCAGGCCCGTTTTCTGCCACCGGAAACCGCTTTCTCAGCAAATCCTGGTCAAAATCCGGCACCAACAACTGCATATCCACATTCTGCACCCGCAGTCGATTTTCCCCGGCCGCCCGGAAAATCATAAAGTTCAAAAACCCCATTTCTCCGTACTTAAATATCCCCGGATTAGCCTCCGTAAAATCTAAAATTTCTATGTATTCTTCCAAGCTAAAAATACCGCGTTTAGCAAAAAAAGTACCCGTGCAGAAATAGTTCGATCGCGATTCCGACCACCGAAACTTCGGGAAATGCTTTTCAACGCCCGGAATATCAAAGAAAAACTCCGAAACATCTGCATCCGAGTAATCGTAACAAGGCTTATCTATCGTAAAATCAAATTCTTTAAAATTAGCCAATTTCAGAACATCGCCCCAGACGATCGTATCGGCATCCAAAACCATAAAATTCGACCAAGGGCTTTCCCAGAAAGCAATCATTTTAGTTTTACCCCACCCAAAACTTCTTTTCCTGAGAACCTCTTGGGAAACGTTTGTGCGATCGATAACTCGCACCCCGTAAGACTTTTCCAAAGCACTCACAGAAAACGTACCATCAATCAACAAACAAATCGGTACATCTCCCAGGAAATATCGAATGCTAGCACAGCAACCCTTAGCAAACAGATAATCCTGGTCGCAGCAGGCAATAATAATACCAAAATCTTCCATAACTCTCACTCTTTTTCTAACTTGCCAACCCACAACATTTGGATTGTTTGTTTTTTCGGCACATCTATTTTCGAGTTGTGCATTTTTGCCAGCTTAGCACTAAAATTCTGCGTTCGCCCGTAAACAAAAACATCGCTAAAACCGCTGGGAATTTTGGGTATCGCGGGTGGGTCTAGCAACTGAGCTTGACGGCGCCCTTCCTGGTCAAGCAACACCAATTGCCACATCACTTTCGGCTCTAACAAATGACTCATTGACAGTATATTTCCCAGAGTGACTTCCGAGATATCACTGACAACCAGCGGCTTAGGAGCGCGATCGATCCTCCGAGCAATTACGGGATTTTCCCGGCCCAATTCCTTAGTCCACCAAGTCTCGGCTTGAGAACTAACAATATTCGACAGCACAGAGCCCGTTAGCAGTACAACTGTCAGAACTTTCCACATCTGCCGTTTCCAGCTTGGCACGCCCAGCGCGCTAATTTTAGTCGCTAACAGGTAAGCAACAGATATTTGCATCGCCAAATAAGTCGGAAATAGATAGCGAGGTTTAGTCGATCGGATTCCTCCCAATATAACATCTGGTAGCATCACTGCCACTGCTGTCACCGCCATCAACACCAGCAAAAACAGCCAAACCTGTTTCTTTGTCTCACAACACAGAAAATAAACCGCATAACTTACGATTGCCAATAAAATCAAAGTCGCTGCCATCAACCCAATCAAATTTATTGATGTAGCCTGAGAATTTAGCCCAAAATCCCAAAAAACACGACCGATATTCCCGCTCCAATTATTAATCAAAGATAGCAAATTACTGTCTCCATTCGCCCAAAGAGTCGCCTCTTTTGCTGCCTTTTTGTTTATTACTAGAATCACCATCCAAGGCAGAAAAGCTACCAAAGACAAGCCAATTGCCATCACGTAATTAACTACCTTGCGATTCAACCTATAACCTTGCATTCCCCATACATAAATTCCGTGTCCCAAAGCGACTAACAGGCTAAACAAGTGTGTGTAAAATCCCAGAATAGTTGCTACTGCATAAATACTCCAACTTAGCTTAGTTTGAAGCCGCATTGCTCTCAGCAGAGACGCACAAGAAACTAAAATCAGCACCGGCCACAAGCTGTAGGGACGAGCTTCTTGAGCGTAAAGCACGTGCAAGGGAGAAACTGCTAGCAATCCCACGGCTATCCACGCCACTTCTGGTGCTGGAAACAATTCTCGGCACAGCCAGTACAGAGCGGGAAATGCTAACAAACTCACCCAAACTGAGAAACTTCTCGTCGATAAAGGAGAATCACCGAATAGTTTTCCCCAATACTTGACTGCCAGAAAATATAGAGGCGGCAGTTGAGGTTCTTCAATGGCAATACCTTTAACTGTATCGCCAAAATTTTTTGCGGGATTGGAGCGCTGATATTTCATCAAATCTTGTGCGCCGACTAACTGAACGCTGCTTATTTCATGCAGCACTTCTGTTTGCGTGTATCCCGAAATCCGCAGGGAAGTAAATACTTCATCATACCAATAAAACTTTGTGTCGATGTTGGTGAATCGAAAAAACAATCCTAATATCAATAAGATAACTACTAAGAAGCCCAGTTTGCTTTTAATCAAAGTCATAGATGGAAGGTGGCAAAAAAGATAGATGCTGCGCCTCAATGTAACATACCAGAGCGAGGTTAAGTGCATTGCCACATCTACAGGTTCTTCGATCGCCCTCTAATAATTTGTGGCATTTATTTATTGTGTTAGTAGCGAATGAGGAATGTCCTGGAGGCACTCCTTGCTCTCATACACCGTTTTTTTTACTGCGATCGATCGCATCAAAGCAAGTATTTTCGTCCATTTGACCGGGTTGATCCGTCCAGGAATGGTGAAGGCTCAATAGCTCCTTGTTCGGTAGCATAAATCACATACAAAAGGTGATTTGAAAGACATCGGCTGTGCCAAAAAAATAACTGGCTGTAAAACTCCTTCGCAGCGAGGGAACAAAACTTTAATTTTAGGTCACAGACATTCAGTCTGCTGCCACTGTCAAACTACAAAAAAATTGTGTTAAAATAGTGGCAAATTCAAGTCGGCGAACGGGGCATCTCAAAAATGCCGATCGCGCTGGCAAGTCTCGACTGGTGGGCGCATCAGAACACCCAAATTGGTCAAGACTGGAATTTTGCCCCCACGGGTGCATCTAGCAGCGTTTAACCTTCCGTTCCCCACTGCTGGCGGAAAAATAACCCCGTCCGGGCCGCGAGGTTTAAAGTTAGGTTAAAAAGCTTGACATAATAGGATCGAAAGCTGTATAAGGAATGCGACAAGCAGCCCTAATCCTACCTATAAGTGTGTGTTAACTCAGACATAAGCAAGGACTATCAGTATTTGTCAGTTTGAGGCGATTGTGGTCTAACCCATACCACTGGTTGTCGATCGCCCTTTGGGAGAAAGCAACTCCAGCAAGTCTGGCGATCGACAGATGAAATTAGCAACTGATGGTATAATCAAGCGTAGTGTAATGTGGGCTTGACCTAAATTGGGGTCTGGGCTGTAAAAAGGGCCAGCCTTCTACGTTCAAGCAGGAACTAGACACGCCTACTGTGCATCAACAGTTATGGATAGGTTCTATTTTTTTGGCAGTTATTGTCAACAGGCAAGGAACCACAAAAAGTATCAGTTGGGAATTGCCGATCGAGTTGAATAGAGTGTGAAGGTGTGAGGAAAATGAACAGAACTTTTTGGAATTTACTTCTAGTATCCCCGGCAATTCTGGGGCTATCATCAGTCGTCAGTACCGCTGCGATCGCTACTGAAGCGACCGCAACCGCTGAAGCCAACCAGGTAGCAACAGCACAGCCATCTGAGTCAAAAATTGTAGAACCAGTTGCAGCAACCCCTGCTGCCCCAGAAAAGCTGGCTTTAAACAGCATCGCTCCGGCGGCCGAAACCCCGATCGCCAACTCCGCAGACGCCGAAAAACTGGCAGCAATCGCACCAGAAACCAGCGCCACAGAACTGCAAACAGCAGCGATCGACATCAATACAGCAGCACCCATCGCCCCCGCCACCACAGCGGCAGCGATCGCTCCCCTACCTGCTGTCACCACAGCCCAACCATTGCCCCAAGCCTCAGACTTGGCAGTGGAAAGCACCCCGACAGCAACCGCCAAAACTGAAGTGCCAGCAATTGCTAGCACCCCAGCCGCCAAGGTAGAAATTGCTCAAACAGCACCCGCAGGCATGGGTGGCCCGATCGTCCCAGCAGCACCCCAAGCCCTCCCCGCCGAACCATCTGGAGCCATGTCCCAAGTGACATCGGTCTCTCAGCTCTCCGACGTGCGGCCGACAGATTGGGCATTCCAAGCCCTGCAATCGCTAGTCGAACGCTACGGTTGTATCGTAGGCTATCCCGACGGCACCTACCGCGGCAACCGCGCCCTGACTCGCTACGAATTTGCAGCCGGCGTCAACGCTTGCTTAGACCAAGTAACCAAGCAAATTAGCTCGGCAACATCGACCTTCGTCACCAAAGACGACTTAGCCATCCTGCAACGCCTGCAAGAAGAATTTGCAGCCGAACTCGCTACCCTGCGCGGACGAGTAGACGGTCTGGAAGCTCGCACCGCAGAACTCGAAGCCAACCAGTTCTCCACCACAACCAAACTGGCAGGAGAAGCCATTTTTCTCGCCAGCGACAGCTTCGGAGATGGTATCGGCCTGCGCGACGACAAAACTTCCACCACCCTCGGCTACCGGGTGCGGTTGAACTTCAACACCAGCTTCACCGGCAAAGACTTGCTCAGAACCCGCTTGCAAGCTAGAAACGTCGCCAACTACGGTGCAGCCACTGCCACTGGTACAAACATGGCTCGCGTCGCCCTCACCGGCGAAGACGGCAGCCAATTCTCCCTCGATCAATTGTGGTATCGCTTCCCAGCAGGCAACGCTACAGTCTGGTTCGGGCCGAAAGGACTGAGGCTCGATGACGTTGCCGAACTGACTACTCCCTTAGAAAGTCCTAGTAGCGGCGCTATCTCCGCGTTTGGACGTTACAACCCAGCAGTGTTCCGCGGCCCCGAAGGAGCAGGTGCTGCTATCAAATACAACTTTGGCGCCGTGAGAGCCACAGTCGCCTATCTTGCCTCCGACGGCGATGCTCCCAACCCAGCTAATGGCCGGGGCGTTTTCGACGGTTCTTTCAGCGCTTTGGGTCAGCTCAACTTCTCCCTAAGCAAATTTATTGACATTGGTGCAACTTACAACCGGAAATACAATCGGGGTGGCGATGTTGCGATCATGGGCGGCACAGGCAGTGCCTTGGCTAACCGTCCCTTCGGTCAAATATCGACTGCATCAGATAACTTTGGGGTACAACTTAACCTCAAACCCAGCCCGCGCTTCCAGTTGGGTGGTTGGTACGGTTACACCAAGGCTCACCAAGAACGTGGCGCAGATCGAGACGCTACTATTCAGAATGGTGCTCTTTTCTTGGCCCTGCCAGATTTTGGCAAGCCTGGAAACCTCCTCGGTTTTATTGCCGGCGTACCGCCAAAAGTTACTGAGAGCGATGTCAGAAGAGATCGCGACACCTCTTATCACTTAGAGGGTTTCTATCGCTTCCAAGTTAATGACTTTATTTCGGTGACACCGGGCGTTTACGTGATTCTGAATCCGGAACATAACAAACAGAATGATGATATCTGGGTAGGAGTCCTGCGGACAACCTTTAGTTTCTAAGGTTCCCTAATATCTAGTTACAAGTAAAAGCGGCAGGCGACTGCCGCTTTTTCTTTTTGGTCAAAAGCAACGGAGGAGACGGCAGTGCCGTGTCCCTACCGAAAATAATATTGTAGGGAAACGGCACTGCCGTCTCCTAATTTTGGCTACTAATAATTCCGATGCCACCGG
>NZ_JAEQCE010000040.1:0-62626 GCF_020738665.1 Microcoleus sp. PH2017_08_TRC_O_A | reverse complement strand
GCATTGCCTAGGACTCCGAGGGTTCCTAAAATATTTGAGGGTTGCCCGCCCGTGACGCGGGTGAAGATGTTAGCAATTCCGCTGGGATTTTCAAAATAAAGTCCCCGCCCTTCACCGATGTTGAAGGAGCGGAAACTGTGAAAGAGATTAGAGCCGCGAGTTGCGCCTCCTGAAATGCGATCTGAGGGTAAGTTGTTGATTGTATCCGGTACAAGGCGCGAACTTTCGGCACCTAAAGTGCTGTCGGGGATGATTTGGGCGATCGCACTTGCGGGAAATAGCAACAGGAAGGCAAACAGTAGGGAGTAATGTAAGCGAGGCATAAAAAAATTATTTTTAGGATAAAGTCGATCTGTGTAAGCTCATCTCGTTTCTCTAAAGGTTTTGCATTTGGCTGCTAATCACAATTTGCTCTACAGTGATTTCTAGTTCGGGAAAAGTTTTAGAGATAATGCGCTCATTACCTGTAAAACTTTGAACTAAATAGCGGTCATTTTCCAAAGAGTAAACAAAAACTGTGGGAATTTTGGGATTACCTAAATAAGCCCTAGAAGCGATAGCTAAATAGTCCACAATCCAATATTCACAAATACCGAGCCGTTGATACTCATCCAACTTATCAACATAGTCGTCTTCCCAGTTAGTTGAAGTTACTTCTACTGCTAATTGTATAGGTTCGGTAAGGGCTCCGTAGCCGCGGACATTGCTATTCCATACTGATGCCTTGACCACGCCGACATCAGGATTTCTGCCTTGCTCTTGCCCCCTCGCTGTTACAGTTCTGAAAACTATATCTTTGTCAACGATATAGTCAAGTTCCAAGCGCCTGATTTCATCGTTAAAGCCAAATACTAGAAATCGTGCTACATTTTTATGAGCTCTGGTTGCTTCCACTTTGACAATCTCTCCATTTACAAGTTCGTAGATGCCCGATCCGTCGGGGTACTTTTCGATAAACTCTACAAATGTTAGTTTAGTTTTTGTCTGAACCATAAGACAAGCCCTCTTGTGTTAACTAGGTTAGGATTTATATCGTTTCCGGTTCCATTATAATTATATATTTGGATCGTATCAGTGCGATCGCGATCCAAGTAGCGATCGAGACCGCCACTTAATAAAATTTGACTGTCAGCGCTAAAATGTGAGAAATTTATCAAAGGTTTTGAATGTAAGATCGTTGACCGTTGCACGATCGTGATTTAACCACAGAGAACGCAGAGAACACAGAGGGAGATAAGAGAGATGAAAAATTCTGATGCTACGGGATTTGATATAACTCAGAGGAGAAAGAGTCATGAGTTTGAATGAGTTACCGGGAACAGAGCTAATTCTACCTGGTCATGGAGAACGCAATCGTTCATACTAGATGGTAGACACCTTCAATCTTAGGAGCCGTCTATGTTGCTAGAAGAAGTCAAAGAGCAGGTCTTCAAACTGCCACCGAGCGATCGCCTTGCGTTAGTGAGCGCCATCATTGAGTCCTTGCAATATCCGCCAGTTACCAGGGGCGATCGTTCTGGTGCGATTCAGCGGATGCGAGGCTTGCTAAAGACAGACCAACCCGCACCGACAGATGAGGACGTGGCTGCAATGTTGGAAGCGCGACGAGTGGATTTGCTACTATTGGGATATTGAATTTGAAGATGCTTATGACACTGACAATCGTAGCTGAACGGGCTCCTTTAAATGCAAATGAAGATGGTGTGATTCTCGTCGGCAAAACTCGCGTTACATTAGATACTGTAATCGGTGTTTTTCAGCAGGGCGCGACCGCAGAAGAAACTGTTTATCGCTATCCGTCTCTGAATCTAGCTGACGTTTATGCCACGATCGCCTTCTATCTCAAGCACGAATCGGAAGTAGAAGCGTACTTGCAACAGCGACGGCAGCAATCGCAAGAGATTCGCACTATGAATCAAGCAAAATTCGACCCACAAGGCTTGCGCGATCGCCTGCTTGCCCGCAAAACAGCGCAAGAACCATGTTAAAATTTCTTGCTGATGAAAACTTCGACAATACGATCGACCCAATAGTTAGGGCAACTAAAACTTAGAATGATTACTCTGATTCATCGTCGAGTCGAGGAAGCACGTCAGGGAATTAATCCGGCAGTAATTTGTCGGGTTCCATCGGGCTGGGTAGTGCTTGGTGATGTTCAGTTCTTGCAGGGGTATTCACTTTTGCTACCCGATCCAGTTGTGCCAAGTCTGAACGCTTTAACAATGGAGCAACGCATAATCTTCTTACAAGACATGACGGTTTTGGGTGATGCTTTGCTTGAGGTCACTGGTGCAATTCGTATCAACTACGAAATCTTGGGTAACAGTGAAGCGGCACTACATGCCCATGTGTTTCCGAGGTTCGCAACTGAGCCAGAAGAGAAGCAACGGAAGCCAGTATGGTTTTATGATTGGAAAAATGCGCCCCCATTCGATCCAAAGCAGGATCAACAATTGATGAATAAAATTGCAGCGACGATTGAGCAGTATCAGAAAAGTATGTAGAGGCAATAGCACTATAGGGCGATCGCGGCGGCATAACAACCCGGTCGAAGCGGCAAATTAATCGTTATAAAAGATAAACTTGAGTGCAATGGTATCAGTTCTATAAATTTTGCTATGACAACCACAGAAAAATTGATCGTGCTTGCTCTAGGTATTACCGCTATCAGTTTATTTGCTGGAATTCTCTATCAAGCAGTCAGTCAAATAATCGATCGACGCAAGTATCCTCCGCAGGGTGAACTGTTTGATATTGGAGGATTTCGTCTACATCTCAACTGTGTGGGAAAAGGGACACCAACAGTCATTATGGATGCTGGCGGTGGTGCTCCCTCAATTACGTGGGGTCTGGTTCCCTCTGAAATTGCTAAGTTTACTCGTGTCTGTACCTACGATCGAGCAGGGTTGGGTTGGAGCGATCCCAATCCCAAGATACCTCGCACAAGTCAGCAGAGTGTTGATGAATTACACGCCCTGTTGACGAAAGCTAAGATCGAACCTCCCTACATTTTAGTTGGCCACTCCTTGGGTGGAGGCAATATGCGACTATATGCCAGTCAACATCCAGAAGAAGTCGTCGGATTGGTGCTGGTTGATTCTGTCCATGAAGATCAAATAACACCCGCAATATGGAAGCGTATGAAAAGGGTAATTTTGCTTTACCAGCTTCTGATAATTGCCAGTCGGGTTGGAGTGTTACGATTAATCGGAGATATGAATGTGTTGCCAATGTTTAAGGATATCAAACAAGAAAGTCAAAAATATCCGTTGGCAGTGCAAGCTCTATTTGACACCTTCAAATCTTCCTGTTACCGCCCCTGTTATTGGGCAACTACGTCAAGTGAGCTTGCCAATATGAAAAGGAGCTTTCAGCAATTGCAAGCGAGTACACTACTGGGGAATCTGCCTTTGATTGTATTAAGTCAAGGCTCTAAAAATCCACAGATGAGTGATGAAAGATTCCAGAAATGGCAATTGCTTCAGCGAGACTTGACCCAACTATCCTCAAATAGCCAACATATCATTGCAGAAAATAGTGGACATCTTGTAATGCTAGATCAGCCTGAATTGGTGGTTAGTGCGGTTCATCAACTGATTGAATTGAGATCGCCACTTAATAAAAATTGACCGTCAGCGCTAAAGATGAAAGTGTTGGGTGAAGCGAAGCGTAGGGTTCGATCGCACTCAACGCAACCTACAATATTAAAACGGAAAATAATTGATCCGAAAGTAGAGGCCTTTTTCCTGGAAAGTTCGATCGCCCCCTCGGACATTAATCAAGGGAATACCATAGTCTAAGCGCATATTAAACCGATCGCCCATCTGCCACACCAACCCCACACCAGCACCCAGAAGCTTGTCAGAATCAGGATTAGCTTTTTCGCCAGAATGGTTCCAGCCTACCCCCAAATCGATAAATGGAGCCACCTGCAACAATCCTTTGACCTTCGGGACGCGCCAAATTGGAATACGCACTTCCGCAGATGCGATCGCACCGCTATCAGTTAACAACAAATCCTGCCGGTATCCGCGCACGCTTTGCACGCCGCCGATCCCGATTTGTTCGAGGGACAGCAGCGGGCGATCGGCGAACTGAATGTCGGAACGCACTATTAGCAAGGTTTCCGGCGCTAGCAGCCTCACGTACTGCGCTTGTCCGCGCCACGCCAGGAAGCGACTGTCAGGGCCGCTATCGTTCGCAGTAGCACCCAAAAAATTGGTACCGATGGAAAACTGCGATCGCGCTGCGAGCACTTGTCGGGAATTCCGCTGCACGTATTCTTGAAAAAACCGCACCGCCGAAACCCGCGTTTCGCCGCGCTCGTTTGCTCCCGCTGACAGCGCAAATCTTTCTCCCAACAGGAATGTATCGCTTTCTTGGCGCGAAAAAGTTACTCCCACAGCCAAAGTGCGATCGGGCTTTTCGACGATCGGCTGGCGGTAAGTTAACTCGTAAGTTCGCGATTTCCCCTCAATTTCCGCAGCATCAAACGGTTCCTCGATCACGTTAGTGCTCGCAGCACTCGCAGCAAACCGAATCGTGCCGTTGCGCGCGTTGACGGGGACTGTGTAGCTGCCGTTGAATTCGTTGCTGCCATCGGTGTTAGCGTAGGATAGCTCTAATCCATCGCCCAAACCGAGCAAATTCGCTTGATTGATGCGCGCGCCGCGCCGAAAACTGCCCACGCTGGGCGATCGATTGTTGTCTAGAAAAACTTCGCCGCTGAAGCTGTCTGCTTCTTTAATCCGCACTTCTAAACGGCTGTTTTCCGGGCGGCTTCCAGCTTGCAATTCTGCCGAAATATTGGCAATTAAGGGGTCGAGTTGCAGCATTTGCAACGCTTCCAGCAGCCGATCGCGATTCAATGGCCGCCTGGTGACACGTTCCAAGCGCGATCGCACGTAATTTGCATTTAAACGCCTGTTTCCACTAATCTGAATTTCATCTAATCCGCCTTCGACAATCCGAATTTTCACCACACCTCCTTCTCTGGGAAATGTTTGGTTGGCGGGAATTACAGCGCCGGAATTGATGTATCCTGCTGCTACGTATTTTTGAGTCACTGCCCCTTCTGCTGCGATCAGTTCGGCAAAGGTGATGTCGCGCCCCGCAAACTGTTGCGTAACTGCTGCGAGTTCGCGATCGCTAAAAGCTGTGTTTCCCTCAAATTCAAACCGCAAAACCCGAATTGTACCCGGAATCCCCGGTCTGGAATCGCCGGGAACTGGTGTTGGGGGAGTTGGTTGGAGGGGAGACGGCGGCGGCGGTTGCGGGGCTATTGGTGCAGGCAATTCCGGCTCTCTGGGTTGAATTGGGTTGGGCAGTTGGCTCAGTTGCGAATCTCGATCGATACCTATATTTTCTTTTAGCTTTTGATCTCGGTTAGAAAGCTGAGTTTCTCGATCGTTCGTGGCGAATGTGCGATCGACAGAATTGGCAGCTTCTGGCTGTAAATCGGGAGTTTCCGCAGGTAGAATTGGTGCCAAAGTCGATCGATCGGACTCAGTGGCCGGCAAGTCTTCCCGGGTGTCAAGATTCGTGTCGTTGGTTCGTAAAGGTCGATCGGCTCCGCTGCGGACTGTTGCCAAATCCTCAACATTTGAAGTCAAAATTTCAACGTTGCTCGCGGATGTTTTCGTCGGTTTTCCCAACCAAACTAAGCCAAAGATTCCAGCAATTAAAAATAATTTTTGCGATCTACAGTTCATATGATATAATTATTATTTCGCTAGATTGGGTGAAAATATTTTAAGGAACCAGCGCACCCTAAACTAACAATTAATCTTAACCGAAAAAAAGGCAACACCGGGCACTGCCAAGAATTTCCCAACGGCTAAAAACCAAAAGGTCGATCGACCTTTTGGTTCCTCCGCCAAAACTTACGCAGCAACCGGATGCAGATCCGCAAAAATATCTTTGACAGTTGACAGTTGACAGTTGACAGTTGACAGTTGACAGCATACAGGTTGACAGTTGACTTGACGAAAGGAGGGAGACCTCTACCGGAAAGGAAGAGGAGTCGAGCAATCAATCGTCTTTTTTTAATTTCTCCCTACAAGGCTTGGGGATTTAAACCAATTTTTCCTGGTAAGGAATGAGAATTAAATAACTTAGGAGCGCGAATTAAATAACTTAGAATTTTAATTATTGTGGGATGGGCGTCCCGCCCGTCCTTTAAAGACGGGCGGGACGCCCATCCCACAAACTACAGGTTTGTAGTGAGGACTTTAGTCCGCAAGAAGAAGGACTGAAGTTCTCACTACAAACCTGTGTGCGTCAAGGTTCGTAGTGAGGACTTTAGTCCGCAAGAAGAAGGACTAAAGTCCTCACTACAAACCTAATTATGCAGGGCGGCTCGCACTAGCAGCACCCATGGGAGCTCCGTCAGTCAATCCCACCAACTTAGCGCTCAACTCCCACATCCGCTCACCTTTCTCATCATCGCGCGCCTGCGGAGAAACCTTCTGCACAAAAGACTTACCATCTTTTTTCTGACGATTTCCCCAACTCCAATAAGCCCCAGATTGCTTGTATTCTGGATCTGCAACCACCATTGCCAGCCTTTCGCCCGCCAACTCCTGCGACACATAACCGCCGGTGATATTCTTCTGAAACAGCGGGAAAAGTTTCTGAAATAAAGGATAGTGATTGCGGAAAAGTGGCGTATCCGCCACGCATCCCGGATACAGCGAAGTGAAATTAATCCCCGTCGATTCGTGAAAGCGGCGGTGCAATTCCCGCATCGTCAGCACGTTGCAAACTTTGCTATCTTTGTAAGCCTTGACAGGTTCAAACTGCTTCCCATCTACCATCGAAACCGGATCTTGGAAACCCGCTTCAAAACCCTCAAACTTGCCCAAATCAGGACGCGGCGGAATCTTTCCACCCAACTCGTCTGGATTGTGAGTCACAGTTCCCAAAATCACGATTCTCGCATCTTGATAATAGGAAGGTTTCATGCTATCCATCATCAGATTGCACAGCAGGAAATGACCGAGGTGATTGGTAGTCATCGTCAACTCGTAACCTTCAGGGCTCCGCAGCGGTTCCTTAATCAAAGGCAGATAGATAGCTGCGTTGCACACCAAAGCGTCTAGAGGCCTGCCGCTTGATTTGAATTCCCGAGCAAATCGGCGCACGCTTTCCAAATCGCCCAAGTCAATGTGCATAATCGTGAAACTACCTTGAGGTATGCCCAACTCTTGAGCGGCGTCTCCGGCTTTTCGCACGTCGCGACAGGCCATGACTACGTGCCATCCTTTGTCTGCAAGGGCTTTGGCGCCGTACAAGCCGACGCCGGAGGATGCGCCGGTGATGATAACCGTTGACTTGTGATTTTGTGCCATTTTCTTAAAAATGCTTGGCTATTGATTATTTTGGGGCATCTCAAAAGCTGAGCTAGCAGCTCGGATGTTTTCAGATGCCCTCAGGTTAATAGGATAGGCCCAAACGTTGTGAATCTCAACTTTCTAGGTTGCCGATCGATACTTCGCACATTTTCGGAGATTCGGGAGATAAGTTCGTAGTGCCGACTTCAGTCGGGAGATAAGTTCGTAGTGCCGACTTCAGTCGGGAGATAAGTTCGTAGTGCCGACTTCAGTCGGGAGATAAGTTCGTAGTACCGACTTCAGTCGGAATCGGAGTGCATTTTGCGGACTTAAGTCCGCACTACGAACCGTTTTTGCGGACTTAAGTCCGCACTGCGAACATGATATATATGAGGGAAGAACTTGAACGCATTGAAAGGTAAAGGTAGTCGGAAATGGTCTTGTTAAAAGTATTAGGTATGGCTATGTTTGAGAAATAAGTTATCAAGATATGCTCAATTTATGGCTGATGTTTCCATAGCTATTTCCTCAGTAAATCCGCGATCGCCCCAACCAATAGATTTGGCTCGACTGGCTTGGAAATGTGCCTCTGAAAGCCTGCTGCCAGAGCTTGTTGGTGGTTGATTTCTCCAGCATAGGCAGTCAATGCGATCGCCGGGATCAGCCCCCCCCGCTCCGGTGATAGAGAACGCACATATCCGATCAAACTGTAGCCATCGACTTCTGGCATTCCAATATCGCTCACCAAAACATCCGGCACAAACGACTCTAGGGCTACCATAAATTCAGCCGCAGATGCAACTGTCATCACCTCCGCTCCAGCCATAACCAGGAATGCGCCGATTACTTCCCGGCTGTCTGCCTCGTCATCAATTGCCAACACTCGGATGCCTCTGAGATCCTGTTCTGCTTCTAATAACTTGTCCGGATTTTCCCCTGTTTTGACGTTCAGCAGCGGCAGGCTGACTCTAAAAGTGGCTCCTTTTCCTTCCCCAAAACTGTCAGCTTTGATTGTTCCGCCGTGGGCTTCTACCAGTTGATAAACGATCGCCAGTCCCAACCCTAGCCCCCCGTGTTTGCGAGTAACAGAAGCATCTTCTTGACGGAAAGACTCAAAGATGTAGGGCAAAAAGTCTCGATTGATGCCTTTACCCGTATCTGTTACCACAATCTGCGCTTGGTTGTCTGCTAACTCTAATCGAACGTCTATTCGTCCACCCTTGGGAGTGAACTTGACAGCGTTGGAAAGCAAATTCCAGACAATTTGCTGGAGGCGAACCGCATCCCCAGACACTTGCCCGATATTGGATAGCACGTGATGAATCAGAATTGACTTGGCGGTGGCGGCAGTCTGCACTGTTTCGATCGCAGATTCAATGGTAGACAACAAATTGACAGCAGTCACATTCAAACTCAGTTTGCCGCGCAGCACGCGAGCCATATCGAGCAAGTCGTCAATTAATTGAGCCTGTGCCAGGGCATTCCGTTCGATCGTCGCTAACGCTGCTACAGTTTTGGTTTCATTCAGCCTGCCAGTTTGCAGCAACTTCGTCCAGCCTAAGATCGGGTTGAGGGGCGATCGCAACTCGTGAGAAAGCACCGCCAGAAACTCGTCTTTGATGCGGTTAACTCTTTCCGATTCGGCCAGGGCAGCTTGTTTTAATTGCAGAATGCGATCGCGTTCGATTTCCGCTTGTTTGCGATCGGTGATATCCCGCGAAGTCGATAAGATTTGTACAACTTGGCCTGCCACATCCCGGATCGGTGCTAACACGACATCCCACCATTTTGGCGTGCCTTTGGCGGTGGCACAAAAGCCCTGAAATCTAGCCACTTCTCCTGCCTTCGCCGCCGCGATCGCAGCTTCCACCTCTTCCCGAGCTTCATCTTGCCAAAAACAGAGCCATTCCGCGTTCAAATAGGGGGTGAGATCGTCGATCTCCAACAGGCACATCCCTCCTGTATTTATGTATAAAAGTCGTGCATCCAGATCCAGCACTTTGATGCAGTCGCTGCTGCTGTCTAACACCCGTTTTCTAAACTCTTCACTGTGACGCAGTGCTTCCTCGGTGTGCTTGCGATCGGTGATATCCAAATCTACGCCCGACATCCGCATCGCTTGCCCGATCGCATTATAAAACACTTTCCCCAGGCTCAGCGCCCACCTGATTCTGCCGTTGGGATAGATCACGGTTATCCTCCACAATCAAAACAGTGCGCTCAACTTGACTCATAATTGGTCTTCCTCCGGAGACTGAACAGGGAGCATCGTGATTTCAAACCAGTAGCTCAACAACGTCTGAATACTTCGCTTCAACAGCTTAAAATCCATAGGTTTGATGATATAGCTGTTCGCTCCTTGTTCGTAGCAGGCTGCGATGTCTTTGGGATTGTTAGATGTGGTGAAAACAACCACCGGAATCTTTTTCAAATTACGATCCTGTTTTATTTTATATAGTACCTCTCGCCCATCCGTTCCCGGTAAGTTGAGGTCTAGCACAATCAGTCCCGGACGCGGAGCAGTGTTAGGATTGGTGTAGGGTTCGGTGCGGTAGAGAAACGCCAGGGCCCGATCGCCATTAGTGCAGCGATAGACGGGGATTTGCGAAAAAGATGGGTGTAGGTAACGTTGGAACGCTTCAAAGTCTTCGTCGCTGTCTTCAACGATCAGCAAGGGAGGGAGTTGCATAGCACGCATCGCTGAATATCCGGTCATGGTTTGACCGCCGCTGATAATGTGAAGTAAAACGTGCTGCCCTCACCGGGCGTCGATTCTACCCAAATTTTTCCCCCGTGTCGATCGACAATTTTTTGGACGATCGTCAAACCTGCCCCTGTACCGCCACCATATTCGTCTTGTGCGTGGAGTCGCTTGAATATCTGAAAAACTCGCTCCAAATGCTTTTGGGGGATGCCAATGCCGTTATCTCGCACATAAAAGGTATATAAACTCGGGTCTTTACTGCTCGCGGATTCTGATTCGATCAAACCAATTTCCACCCATTTCTCGGTTTTATTATTATATTTAATCGCGTTACTAATCAGGTTGGTGAATAACTCGCTGATTTGAGTGCGATCGCAGGCAACTGTCGGCAACGATTGAGTGCGAAACTCGATCGCTTGCGGAGGCCCGCCGATCTTTAAAATGTCGATCGACTGTCGCACTAAATCGTTGAGATTTGTCGGTTGGCGCGAAAGTTCGCTGCGTCCCAGCCTGGAATAGTGTAGCAGAGAGTTAATCAGATCTTCCATGCGTTGGGTTAGGCGCACCAGCGTTTGCAATTTAGCGATGCCATCCTCGTGCAACACCTCCCCGTAATCTTCTATCAAGAAATTGGAATAGTTATGAATGCCGCGCAGCGGTTCTTTGAGATCGTGGGATGCGACGTAAGCGAAGGCATCTAGTTCAGTGTTACTGCGTTCCAATTCTAGATTAATCTTTGCCATTTCATCTGCCTGACTGAGGATAATCCCGACGATCAGGCTGCACAGTTCGGTGGCGACTTCGATCTCGCAGGACTTCCAAGGTAACGAGCAGCCCTGCACCGTTTGTTGCCAGAGTTCAAAGGATTTGCGAGGAGACAACCGCATCTCGCGATCGATTGTGACTTCGACAGGTTTGTTCGGGTTGCCGCCCCAGTTGACTGTTTGAATCACTTCTGGACGGAACCAGAGTATATAATTTTTGTTGACTTTGGAAATTTCTAATGCTAACAGTCCACTCGCAACGCTCTTAAATGACTCTGCGGTTGGATAAATTTCAGATAGCGATCGGGTTTGAAACAGGTTGTGTTGAATTTGGCTTTTAATCCATTCCCGCAGGGCAGGAATTTCAGCTTCTGGCGGCGTTTCACCAATACAAATAACTTGTTCTCCCGCGCAAACCGCCACTCCCGTCGCACCCACCAGATCTAGCAGGTTCGAGTTGAGTTGAACTAATCCATCCCAGAAGCTTTTTGACTGAGATAGCGATTCTACAAACTTGCTTTGGAGCGACTTCAATGTCATTTTGTAGTCTAAGTCTTCACGATCTTGTTTGTTTGCAAGTTCGATCGACATTACCTGCCCCACAAACTCGCACATGGTTCGCACGCTATAGGGCACATAGTTCGGCGTCGAATGATGGCAAGCAATCAGCCCCCATAGTTTTTGGTCTTGGATCAGTGAAATAGACATGGAGGCTGATACACCCATATTCTTGAGGTATTCCAAGTGTACGGGAGACACGCTCCGCAGCACCGATAAACTCAAATCCGTCGGGCGCGAGTCTAAGGGATTGTGCGCTGGCACTAACGCCACAGGCTCATAGGAGGAGTCGGGAATTAACCGCAGCCAGTTGAGGGTATAAAGCTGTCTCGCTTGCTGGGGAATGTCGCTGGGCGGATAGTGCAAGCCCAGATAAGGCGTTAGCGTTTCTACCCGATCTTCTGCAATCACCCGTCCGGATCCTGCGGCATCAAATTGATATACCATAACGCGATCGAATCCAGTGATTTTTCGCACTTCTTTAACTACAACCTCGCACATCTCCAGCAAGGTTGGAGCCTTTTGAATTTTAGTAATCGTTCCTTTTAATCGCTGGTAAAAATGGAAAAAGTCTGTTTTTTGTCTTTTCTTTTTTGGTTCCAATTCTAAAAAGATTATGGTATTGCAGCGATGAACAATGCCATCAAAATGAAGTAATTTTGTTTTAGATTTCAGAGAAATATCTAACGGATTCACATACTCAAAGTCTTCGCTTAAGCACTGCCGAATTGCATTAATCTGCTGGGGAGCGAGTAAGTTTAATAGCGGTTTGCCCAACAGATCTTGGGGCTGTTGACCTAGCAAAGCCAACGCGTTATTGCTGACCTGGACAATCTTCAAGTCAGGTTCCTGCAAAACCAACAGCACCCCGTGGGGCTGAATCAGCCCTGGAATTTGAATCGGTTCGCGATCGCAGTTGGTTAAATCGACAGTTTGGGTGAAATCAACAACTTCATCTATCATAAATCGTGCGGAGAACTCCGGCTAGAAATGATTTCTATTTCTCTTTATTAAAACACTTTTCTCGCAGCCGGAAACGACGCACATTACACATTGGGTGGAGGAAACAGCCCGGACGTTCACTCCGCCCAAAAATTCTCTTACAGTCAGCTTTTTGCTCAACAGTCTAAGAAATAGCTGCTGATTCCTGATAAGTAGGAAAGTCAATATAACCTTCAGGCCCAAAAGAATACCAGACGCCGACGACCGCAGGCGGATTGAGCGGCCAACCGCCAGCAAAACGCTCTACTAAATCCGGATTGCTGATAAAATCCCGACCAAAAGCAATTAAATCCGCAACTTTGTTGCTCAAAGCTGTTTGGGCTAGTTCTTGATTGTATCCGCAGTTACCAATCAGCGGCTGGGAAAATACATCGCGAAACTCTCCTATCATCATCGGCGTTCCCAATTCGTGAAAGCCAAAAGCTAAACCATCCACAAGGTGAAGGTAAGCTAAACCGTAGACATTTAACTGACCTGCAATATACAGAAAAGTTTCGCGATAATCGGGAGAACCCATATCATTGTAAACACCGTTGGGAGAAAGTCGAACTCCAACTCGGTTGGCAGGGAATACTGTCAGAATTGCCTCCACAATTTCCTTGAGAAAACGGTAGCGATTTTCAACTGTACCGCCATAGGAATCTGTGCGTTGATTAGTTTTGGATTGAAGGAAAGTGTCAATTAAATATCCGTTAGCACCGTGAATTTCTACACCGTCAAAACCCGCCATTTTTGCCCGTTCTGCGGCCTGGCGATAATCTTCCACAACGATCGAGATTTCATCTGTTTCTAGAGCGCGGGGAGTTTCGTAGGGTTGTTTGCCCGCAGGGGTATGAATGCCTTCTCCATTGATTTTGATGGCAGATGGTGCAACTGGCAATTGATTGTTTTCCTGAAAACTGCTGTGAGAAGCCCGCCCGCAGTGCCAAAGCTGCATGAAAATTGGTGTTTCGCGGGCATGAACCCCATTTACAACTTGTTTCCAAGCTTCGGCTTGCTCGTCTGAATAAATACCGGGCGTATTCAGCCAACCGTTAGCTTGAGAAGAAATCACCGTAGCTTCTGTCAGGATCAAACCAGCACTGGCCCGCTGAGCGTAATACTCGGCCATCCAAGCGTTGGGCATCCGCGTTTCACCGGCTCTCGATCGCGTCATGGGTGCCATGACTACCCGGTTTTTTAAGGATAAATCTCCCAATTTGAAGGGACTCAGGAGGATTGAAGATGTTGTTTGAGTTGTCATAATCTCGATCTGTCCTTTACTGAATAATGTGAGCAATCGGAGTTCGATCGCTTTTCAAGATAACTTAAACAGGACTTGCCAACAAATATCAATGGGCGTATTTATTGCTAAGGTACGCAGTGATACACCCTACGGATATAGCCTGCGTGTATCACTGCGTACTATCAACCGCCGGCGGCAGACGAGGGCTTTAATATCAAATATCTTGGTGAACTATTGCGAAACTTTTAGTTAATCCAGCAGCCAGCTAAATAAACCTTTAACTGTCAGATTGAATTCTCTGACAAATTCTGGCACTGGTAACAGTAGATCCGGTTCGTCAAAAAATGCTGTTGGTCGATCGCGCAAATAAACAAATACACATTGCTCGGAGGGGTCAATCAGCCAGCCCATTTGCGTTCCGCGAGCCAAGCAATGTAGAATATTTTTAGTTACCTTTGTTTGGCTTTGGTCGGGCGAAAGAATTTCTATCGCCCAATCTGGAGCAATTGAGAAAACATTAGCCACTGCACCATTTTCCTGACGAGGAATCCTGTTCCACAAGAATATCGAAACATCGGGTATAATCGATCGCCCACCAAAAGTGCAACGGAGTTCACAGAAAGCTCGTGCAATCTTTTTTGACCTCACAACCGAGTTAATTGCGGGGGACAATTCAGTCTGAAGTGCACTGTGTTCTCCTTGCGGCATTGGTTTTTGGACGATCCGTCCATTAATGTATTCGCTGGCGGGTTCCGTCTCCGGCCGCTTCAGAAACTCTTCTAGGGTAAGGATTTTAGTGGGAGTCTGTACCATTTTAAGGTTTCCTGAACAGAGGCTTTGTTGAGATTCCTACACTTGATTATCCTACAGATATCGATCGCCCGCGCGATCAAAATGGCGTCGCCACCTGTAAGCTGAGCCTTGAACCCAACTGCGGATGCTCAAAGGAGAGTTCCCGCGCGTGCAAGTGCAGTCGGTTCGCAGGGGCGCGACATCCGTAAAGTCGATCGCCCAAAATCGGTATTCCCAACCCTCGAACATCCGCTGCATGAACCCTCAATTGATGCGTGCGCCCCGTCAGCGGCAAAAACTCGACGCGAGTACAATTTCCCTCCTTCGCCATTACCTGAAACCTAGTAATGCTGGGTTTTCCGCACTCCAAATTAACTTGCTGAACCAGGGAATTTTTCGGGTCTTTTTTTACCGGGAGTGCGATCGTCCCCGCCTCTATGTTGACAGTCCCCGAAAGCACTGCTTCATAAACTTTGTGAACCCGCCGTTTCTCAAATTGCAGGCTTAGTTGACTGCTGGTTTCTTTGTCCCGCGCCAGCAACAAAATCCCAGATGTTGCTAAATCTAACCGATGCACCGCCGTCAGTTCTAACCCGTCCTGTAACAAGTTTTGCAAGCGACTCAAAACGCTATCTTGATTTTCCAGATAACGACCTGGAACTGACAGCAAGCCTGAGGGTTTGTTGACTGCAATTAACCATTTGTCTTCATAAACAATTGGCAGCATTTCCTGGGGATTGGTGACTGGCAAGATGCTCGTTCCAGCAAATTTTTTGAGATTTGTGGGATGGGCATCTTGCGCGCCCCAAGAGCGATCGGTAACGGGCAAGATGCCCGTTCCACCATGATTGTTTTGATGAGTTGTGGGGAGTAGGGGTTGGGCATCTGGCGCGCCCCAAGAGCGATCGGTAACGGGCAAGATGCCCGTTCCACCATGATTGTTTTGATGAGTTGTGGGGAGTAGGGGTTGGGCATCTAGCCCGCCCCAAGAGCGATCGGTAACGGGCAAGATGCCCGTTCCACCATGATTGTTTTGATGAGTTGTGGGGTGGGCTTCTAGCCCGCCCCTAAAAGTCTGGCTTGTCGGGCGGGCTTCGATGCCACCATTAAAAGACTGATTTACACTTTTTTTTAATGGAGCTTTTGAGAGACTTTTGCTATTAGCTGGCTCTGAAAAAGCTGGGTAAGCTTTCGGCCCCGAAACAATTGGATTTTGTGGCAATCCTGACAGCAAAAAACCCATCAACGGCTGACACCGATCGCTACAAGCACCATAAAACTCTCCCGGAACTTTGTCACCCGATGGCGGCCCCCACCAAAACTCAGCCATTGCTAGCGGTTTCAGATTGTTTGCTGCCGCGCAGTGCAGCAATTTTGGCGCGCAGCAGTCGCCGGTGCCAGTCGGAATAGAATTAGTTGGCATCAATTCCTGGATCGATCGCGATTTTCCCAAAAAATTCACCAGAGTGTAAGCTGCGTGCATCTCGGCCTGAAGTTGGCGGGAAAGTTCTTTTCGCCCTTGTTTGAGCACCCGCATCCGCTCATTGGCAGCTTCAACGATCTTTTTTAGAGGCTGCAATATTGCATCCCGCTGCCGTTTTAATTGCCTGCATTCAATTCCCTCCAAACGGCTTTCTTGATTTAGTTTTTCCAGGGCTATTAAGAGTGTGTCTCCTGCGAGAGTTTGACTGCTTAGCTGACGTTGTTCGTCTCGCTGCTGCTTGCAATTGCGGTGCCGCGCATTCAAAACTTGCAATTGCAATTCAAATTCGCTCAATAAGGCTGCATATTCCTGTCGCTGCGGGAGTTGATTCAGTGCAATCAGTTCCTGTTTCATCGCCTCCAATTGGGCCAGCGTGCGCGCTTCTGTCAAAGCAACTCGCGATCGCCCCGGAATCGGTGGCACCCACCCGTCAACAACGCTAGAACCGTTCAGCAACCCAGAAAATGCTTTGAGAATTCGCTGTTCCCCCCAAGGCATTTCCACCAGCAAGATGCCGTACATCTTCCCCTCGCGATCGTAGGAATCGTCAGCAGCAAGGTACTGCATCAAACCCCTGGCGATTTCTTCAGACATTCGAGTACGTGGCAATCTCAGCAGATCCGCACTTTTAGGGCAATGCCCTTCGTACCAATAACTGGGGCTAGAGTCGATCGACCCTCCCTCTTCGTCGATCGACCTTTCCGTGAAATCTAAAAGCGGGTGTAGAGTTAGCATATTAAATTTGATTTAAAATCTCGATCGCGACATATTGGTTTGTATCCTAACCCTAGGCTGGGAAATACAGTTATACCATTTTTTTAAAGTTATGACAGACTTTGGCAAACAGGGAAATTTTATGATAAATAGTAATGTCTTGTCGTCCTCGATCTCTGTCGAATCTTTAGATAATTGATATTATCCTGAATTAGATTTGCTGGGAGGGACAGACTTTCTAACATCGATTGCGAAGCTAGATTGTTAAGGCTGATACCTAGAATGAGGAAGATAATTGAAGCTAGATTGTTGAGGTTAAATAATCTTCCGCCGAAGTAGGGGCAATTCATGAATTGCCCCTACTCTAAATTTCAGGAATTGCTATCGCGAGTGAATCATACCTAAATTAAGCAACAGCAAACATTTATACTAACAGTGATGTTCTGGTTCGTTGTGATATTATCATTTACCGCTGTGGAGGAGTATTCATAGACCCAGGCGGTAAATTCATGATTTTGAGCAAGATGTTCGCCCACTCCTCATCCGTCGAGACCCTAAAGAAGTCACCTCCGGTGGTGTTTGCTATGCCCTCAAGGTCAGACGTATCAACACCACTAGGGCCAGTGAATATTATAAATATTTGCACTTGTGCACCAGTCGTCGGGTCAGGAGTGATGGGGTCGTTGGATGGCACAAATGGGAAAGGGGGATTAGCGTTGGGATCACCTGGGTTACTTCGTTGTTGTGTACTGCCGCCGAACAAAAAGTCATTACCGTCACTAGACTGAAGAAGCTTGGGGGATGACTCTCCGATCGGGATGTCGTTCAACGTACCGTAGGTGCTTTTAATCGCGAGTACGTTGATCGCTAACGAGGCGATAAATATTATGGCGATCGTCTTGTACGATCGAATTCTTAAATTGAGTGGCATCATGAAACTGCCTCTTGGGCGGTACTAAAACCCGTGAACATCGTCTTTTGAGAAAAAGTCCAAGCCATAATTTTTTTCCTTAACGAAGAAGGTTGTTAACCCGGTATCGATCGAGGGTGAATATGTCTTTGAGATCGAGCACGCTTTCGTAGCGGATCTCAGTCGTTTCTGACGTGAAAAATTGGTCAACGAGGGTCTTGGTAAGATCGATATATCCGATCCCTCCCTGCGTAACGGCGGAGTTAAGAGCGCCGGCCACCATCCCGGAAAAAGGACCGCGTGTGCTTTGCCACGCATTGCGAAACAGCCAAAAGATTTCTGGTGGCAAGCGTTTTGAAATACTGGCTAAGCCAACAGACTCGGCTTCTGGAGACGGTACAAGCAGCACAGAGTCCGTGTAATCTTCTATAAATTGCTTGAAGATTGGCTCATCAATCGGAAGCAGAGGATTGGTGGGCGAAGCGCGTATGCCCGACATCAGTGCCTGATCGAACAGAAACTGTCGTTCGTTCCATAGGAACACCGCACGCACAACGAGCCTGGGCGAACGGCCAAACGTGAGTTTTACCCAAGGACTATCCAAATGCCTGGTACCATTAGATTGCGTGCCCTCTAAGTTGAACGGTACTACGATTGGCGCAGTCGTGAATGTGATCCGCCGAGGGTATTTGACCAGCGGACGGTTAACGAAAAAAAGCTTGACTTCTGGAGAACTTTTCAAATCCCCGTGGCACTGGGATATTTCGTCAATCTTGGCAGAGACGTGTTTGGAAAGGGTAGTTACATAGTTCTTGAAATATGACTCCTGCAAAGTGTCAACGGACGTGCCAAAAATCTTCCTCCCTGTTTTGTTGATAATCTGAGTTTCGTCGATAATCTGAATTGAAGTTTGCACTTTTGGGCAGCTCTGCTGAGAGTACGTGCTTTCGATCGCGAGTACGTTGATTAGTAACGATGCAATAAATATTATGGCGATCGTCTTATGAGATCGAATTTTTAAATTGAGTGGCATAATGAAACTGCCTCTTCGGCGGTACTAAAACCCGTGAACGTCGTCTTTTGAGAAAAAGTCCAAACCATAATTTTTTTCCTTAACGAAGAAGGTCGTTAACCCGGTATTGATCGAGGGTGAATATGTCTTTGAGATCGAGAACGCTTTCGTAGCGGATCTCAGTCGTTTCTGACGCGAAAAATTGGTCAATCAGAGCCTTGTTAAGATCGGTATATCCGATCGCTCCCCGCGAAACGGCGGATTTCAGAGCGGGGTCCAGCCACGTGTAGAAAGGACCGCGTTGTCCCGACGCATAGCGAAACAGCCAAAGGATGTCTGGTGGCAAACGCTTTGAAATACTGGCTTCGGCGGCAGGCAGGGCTTCTGGAGACGGTGCAAGCAGCACAGAGTCCTTGTAATCTTGTATAAATTGCCTGAAGATGCCGTTATCAATCGGAAGCAGAGAATTGGTGGGCGAGGCACGTATGCCCGACATCAGTGCTTGATCGAACAGAAACTGTCGTTCGTTCCACAGGAACACCGCACGCACAATGAGCGTGGGCGAACGGCTGAACGTGAGTTTTACCCAAGGACTATCCAAATGCCTGGCATCATTAGATTCTGTACGCTCTAAATTGAACGGTGCTAAGGGCGCAGTCTTGACGAGCCGACGGTAAACGAAAAAAAGCTTGACTTCTGGAGAACTTTTCAAATCTCCGTGGCACTGCGATATTTCGTCAATCTTGGCAGAGATATGTTTGGAAATGGTCGTTACATAGTTCTTGAAATGTGACTCCTGCAAAGTGTCAACGGAGGAGGTGCCAGAAATCTGTCTCCCGCCCGTTTCGTCGATAATCTGAATTGAAGTTTGCACTTTTGGGCAGATCTGCTGAGAGTACGTGCTTTCGATCGCGAGTACGTTGATTAGTAACGATGCAATAAATATTATGGCGATCTTGTGAGATCGAATTTTTAAATTGAGTGGCATAATGAAACCCTTCCCTCAACTTTCTTGTCCAAATCAACGTCTGATACAAATTAATTTTGATGTTTGCCAAACCAACTCCTTTTAGCTCTTTGGAAAAAAAGTGTTGCAATGAAATGAATTGATTGATTTTTATTGCCTAATATTTAGCAGCTACTATTTATTGCCATCCTGAGCAACTCGATATAAAGAACAACATACCTCTTAATTAAACGATGTATGGCCGTTACAATAAAAGTTAACACACTGCCTTTTTGAGGACAGACTCTATTAACTCAGATCTCGCACCGCAGAGATTTGAAGGATTCTGGGAAAATTAATATCGTTTACGAATACACGTTTCCGACACTCGTAGTGGAGAGATCAAAATTTTAGACTCTGGTTCAAGCTCCCAGATTCATCTGTGGAGTCAATCGAACATCGAAAATCGACTGACCGTATTTTACAGCGGTATACGCAAAGTGGGAGCGGTGCATAATTTTATACATTACAGTTAAGTAAATATAATTTGTGGTAATAGACCTGATATGCTAAATTTGTCTCAAAATAGCAGCGAGTTAAGAAAAGCATAAGTTAATATATAAGACCGCAATCTTGTCAACCCACTAAATTTTATATGTAAGGCGTATGCCAGATATCTCGACTTCTACCACAGAAAACTCCTCAAATCCCGAGTCCGGCCTCCTGCCCCCGATTTTAAGAATTTTTGCAGCATTTCCAGATTACGATCGGGGCAACAGACACTACGCATCGGGAAGGTACGAAGCGGCAATCATTTGCTACGGAAAAGCGGTGCAAATTAAGCCGGATTGGGCCCGCGCGTGGCTGAATCTGGGCAAAGCTTACAAGCAACTGCACTCCTGGGCTGAAACGGTGGCCTGTTGCGATCGAGCGATCGCCATTAATCCCGAAGAATATTGGGCCTGGATGCTGCGCGGGACAGCACTGTTAAGTTTGCAAAATCACCCCGAGGCGATCGCGACTTTTGACAAAGCAATTGAAATCAATCCCGAAAAGCACGAAGCTTGGTATCAGCAGGGCAGAGTTTTAGAAGAATTGCAGGAGTGGGACAAAGCAGCAACCTGTTACAAAAAAGCAACCCAACTTCATCCAAATTTGCCCGCGATGTGGTGCAGGCAAGGCAGCGTGTTGCTGCAAGCCTCGCGCTACGCTGAGGCTGTGGCGGCCTACGAGCGCGCTCTCAAACTCGTCCCGACTAATTGGGAAGCTTGGCTGAACCGAGGTTTGGCTCTGATGAAGGCGGAACGCTACGCTGAAGCTGTAACTTCTTACGATCGCGCCATTCAACTGCAACCACAAAACACTTTGGCTTGGTTCAATCGGGGCATTGCTTCGGCAAAATTGCACAAATATGGAGAAGCAGTCACAGCTTACGATCGCGTCTTGCAACTCCAACCCAACGACTCCGAAGCTTGGCTGTACAAAGGCATGGCCCTGAGACACCAGTGGCGGGATGGCGCAATTGCTTGTTTCGATCGGGCAATTCAAATGAATCCCGCTTATCCCGAAGCATGGATCGGGCGCGGTCAAACACTGTCAGAATCAAGAGATTATGAAGGTGCGATCGATGCTTTCGATCGAGCGATTCAAATTAATCCGAATTTCCCCGAAGCTTGGCTGGGCAGAGGTATGGCCCTAGCAGAATTGGAACGCTACAAAGATGCGATTATCGCTTACAGCAATGCCCTCCAAATTGAAGGAAATTTTCTAGAAGCTTGGAATTTGCGAGGCGAAGCCCTAGAAAAATTGGAGCAATACGAAGAAGCGATCGCCTGTTTTGACAAAGTAATCTCTCTGAGTTCAGAAACAGACATTACATCAAAAGTAGGATTGCAGCAAGGCGCAGCGCTAGAAAAATTGCAGCGTTACGAAGAAGCCGTCGCAGCTTACAACCGCGTTATTCAAAACGTGCCAGACAATTTTGAAGCTTGGTTGAAACGTGGCAACGCCCTGTCAAATTTGGAACAGTACGAACAAAGTCTAGCATCATACGATCGAGCAATTACTATCTGGCCCGACAGCTATCAAGGCTGGGTGCAGCGAGGCCTGGTGCTGGGGAAAATGCAGCGCTATTCCGAATCACTTGTCGCTTTCGATCGAGTGATTCAACTCAAGCCCCACAACTGGGAAGCTTGGGCGCAGCGCGGCGACGTTTTGCAAAAATTGCAGCGGACTCAAGATGCAATTAGTTCTTACGGAGTCGCCCTAGAAATCAAACCAGATTACTACGAAGCTCTAGTCAGCCGAGAAGAATTGAGACTCAAAGATGCAATGTCAGGAAAATGGTAAAACAGTTGATAGTTGATAGTTGACTGTTGACTGTTGACAGTTCACCGAAAGACGAGCGAGAAGCCCCTGGCTGTCTTACATGGTCCGGAACGCGACTGCGACTTTAGTCGCCTACATTTTCCTCTTTAATTAATATCCTTTGATAGCAGGTGAGAAGGTATAATATAAAAAGGAGGTAACAAAAATGTTTGGATGCCAACAAAATTTAATTAGCCCGGATAAAAACCTAAAAGCAATTCTCGAATTCCTGTGCAGTGAGTCATCAAAACTGACTAATTGCGGTATTTATTATGCTCGTCAAATGTATTTTAAAACAGGTAAAATACCGGGGAGAGCAGATTTGCATAAAGTGCTAGGTACGGAGAACCGAAATTTGCACTATAAAGCATTCTATTCGGATACCGCACAGCAGATTTTAACTACTGTTGCCGAATCTTTCAAATCCTATATTGGACTATTAAAAGGCATAAAAGAAGGGACAGTAACTCAAAGACCGAGACTACCTAATTACCGACAGGGTGGTCTAGCTTTAGTAACGTATACAGCTCGCTCTGTGAAGCTTAAAGACGGGTTATTAAGATTTCCACTCGGCACCAAAGTTAAAGCTTGGTTCGGACTGGATGCTTTCTATCTACCTAGGCCCACAAACTTAGACCACAAAGCAATCAGAGAATATCGAATCCTGCCTAGAAACGGCTGCTTTTACTTGGAATTAATCTACAAGACTGAGCAGGTTCAAGCAGATGTAGATCCATCTAAAGCTTTGATGATCGACCACGGAATGAACAATTGGCTAACCTGTGTAAGCAATACTGGGACTAGCTTTATCGTTGATGGGTTGCACCTAAAGTCGCTCAATCAAGGATATAATAAGCGCGTTGCGTTTTTGATGTCCGGGAAAGCGAATGGTTATTGGTCAAAACGACTGGAGAGATTGACAGAAAATCGCAATCGCACAATGCGAGATGCTGTTAACAAAGCTGCTCGGAAGGTGATTGCTCATTGTTTAGCTAACAATCTAGGTACTGTGATATTCGGTTGGAATGTGGGGATGAAAAATGGTCTCAATCTGGGTTCTCAAACTAACCAAAAGTTTGTTCAAATTCCAACTTGTAGACTCAAGGATAGAATCGCTCAATTGTGCGAAAAATACGGGATTCGGTTTGTCGTGACCGAAGAATCATATACTTCTAAAGCTTCATTTGTCGATCGGGACGTGCTACCTAAATTCTGCGAAAAACTTTCGTGGGTGGCAGTCAAGCGGTAAACGAGTTAAGCGCGGATTGTATCGCACCCTTGAAGGTTTGTTAATCAATGCCGACTGCAACGGTGCAGCTAATATCGGTAGAAAAGTAGCGGCAACTTTGGGGCTTTGTCTCAAAGAAGTCAGTAGAGGTGCTTTGTTAACGCCTTTGAAAGTCCCTTTGTGGTCTTAATCAAGAATCCCCCCGATTCATCGGTGGGGAGTATCAATACGCTTATTTCAGTGGCGATATTCCAGCGCTGCGGGCCGCCGATGAGGCGCTCAAAGCTGGGGGATTTGCTTTTGCTTTGATTACCGCTGAGGGAATGCTGCAAAACAAACCGCCGCTGATCCCTTATCCGAGTCACTGGGTGGCGCTGTTGGGAAATGTCGCAATTGATGAGGGAAGCGATCGAAAGGGCGATCGATCTCGCGTTAGTTTTGATGTTTATACTTGGGGTAGAAAAATGCGCGTAGATATTCCTAAGAACTCTTTTGAGAATTATTTTTGGGTCGCCATTACAGGGCGCTAAATTTAATGCGATCGGAGACGGGATATCAGAGATTAGAAATTCAGTCAACACATGAATCCGAGGCTAAAAAGATTGATCTCTGGTGTTACAGGCAGGATATCTATGCAACCCGAAAAGTGCCCGATCTCAATATAACGATCGAGAGCAATATTTTCAATAAAACCCCATCCACCTGCTAACAGGAACGAAAAAAATTAGCCCTCAGCTCGATCGCACAGCAAAAAACCAAGGTGATGAGGCTAACAGTGCAATATGTCAGTTATCAAGAATACTTTCCGCGGGAGATTGCCCGACGGCACCCTAATTTGAAAATTAGGACAGGCAATTGCTGATTCTGCTGGCTTCATGTTATAGTAGTTTTTCAAGAATTAAATTCGGTTGCGTAGTTTGTTGGTGTTTATTTACAAGCGTCTCTCCGAATCTAAGTCTCTGCACCCTAATAGATTCTGGAGATTTTATGTCGATTTACGTGGGTAATCTTTCTTATGAGGTCACATCAGACGACCTCAACGAAGTATTTGCCGAGTACGGAACTGTAAGCCGCGTCCAAGTGCCAGTGGACCGGGAAACAGGCAGAATGCGGGGTTTTGCTTTTGTCGAAATGGCCAGCGAAGCAGAAGAAGCAGCAGCCATTGCAGCCCTCGACGGTGCTGAGTGGATGGGCCGTGACTTGAAAGTCAACAAAGCCAAACCTCGCGAAAACAACAACAAACGCTCCTCGGGTGGCGGTGGCTGGGGCGACAACAATCGCTCTTCACGACGATACTAAGCTTTGAGACTGAAAATTTGAATTTTGGTAGTTGACAGCAAGTGCGAATGCTGCTTTTTTTTCGGGCTGTTGGACTCGCTAAATACAACTGCCAAACCTTTAACTCAGTTTAGCCCCCTCCTTCGAGTGAGGGGGCTTTGTTGTTGGCGAAAAATTCCACGAGGTACGCCCGCCGCGCAGCGGACAGCCTAACTCGCAATTCTGTATCGCGATCAACTGCTTTTTTCAAGAAGCTTTCGGGATTTATGGGCGCAACTCCTGTAAACTATCAAAACTAGAATTAACTCCAAAGAAAAGTTACAATAACGCAAAAGTGATATTGCTCAAAAAAACAAATAATCTTTACTGAAAATTAGCAGATCAAACCAGCCAGACCCGCAAATCAATAGATTTTGCCTGAATAAAGATGCCCAAGATCTACAGCACGGCGGAACTCATTAACATCCTCGCAGAAGAGCGCCAAGCCTGCTTGCACGGGCGACGCCTCAATTTGACTGAAACTCCTGCTACAGGAAACCCCGTGATCGATCGCTTTCTCAAATCTGAGGGCGTTCAAAAGTTCACTGCTTATCAAAATTTTAAGGCAGCCGTGCATGAATACCAGCGGGAACATCAAGTTTCTGGGATTGTCTGGCGGGAAATGACGGTTAAAGGCAATAGTCTGCGCTACCCGGCAGTGGATGACGAATTAATCGCTCTACCGATCGATTTGATGACGCTGAAGGCTGCTAAGACTGCGATGTTGGAATTCTGGGAGCGGGTAACTGCGGGGATGGATTTGTATTTGAGTATTAATAGTGGGAAGGATTTTCGAGCGATCGAGCCGATCGACGTAGAAGCTCTAGCCCAGCGTACAGAATGGGCGAGTCTCTCGAAGTGGGAAAAGTTGGATTTTCTCGAAATTTTGTTGCAGTTGGGCTGGGGGAAGCCCGAGGAAGCCTATTACAAGCGGGGATGGCCGACATCCGGCAGCGAGTACATTCACGCCGTAAAACCCGGACAGCGGCCGATTTGTTAATTAGTCAGTAGTCATTAGTCAGTAGTCAGCAGTCAGTAGTCAGCAGTCATTATATCAAATCCGGCAGCATCGTAATTATAAGAGTGCGAGCGTCTCGCGAGCGATCTATGCCGCGAGCGAGACGCTCGCACTGATATCATCCAAATATATTATTCCGATGCAGCCGGAAATGATATTAGTCATTAGTCAGCAGTCATTAGTCATTATTAGTCAGTAGTCAGTAGTTACTGATTATTGGGAGATATTCAAAAATAACAAATAACAATTGCCAACTGCCAACTGTCAACTGCCAACTGCCAACTGTCAACTGTCAACTGTCAACTGACAAAGCATCAAGCCAAACCACTGATTTGGGTCTGTCCAAACTTGCACCGGCTTTAAACCGCGCTGCGAAAGATCTGCCTTTACAGTATTGAGATTAAACTTGCGCGAAATTTCGCTGCGGATAGTTTCTCCGGCGGCAAATTCAACCGTTAAATCGAGCGCGCGCAAGTTGACTGTTTGCGCTTTCTTACTTTTCAAGTGCATTTCAATTTGACATTGTTCTTGATTGTAAAAAGCCCAATGCTCGAACTGCGCTAAATCAAAATTTCCCTGATACTTCCGATTTAAATGTCGCAGCATATTCAAGTTAAAGGCTGCGGTCACTCCTTGACTGTCATCGTAGGCCGGCTCTAAAATATCCTTAGATTTGTCTAAGTCAATTCCCAGCAAAAAATACTCTCCCGGCTGCAATGCACCGACAACTTGCGAGAAGAATACATCGCATTCTTGATGGTTGAGATTGCCGAGGGTGCTGCCTAGAAAGCAAATCATTCGGGTTGGCAATGGCGACGGGGCAATTTTAGCTAAGGCTAATTCGTAAGTGCTGACAAGTCCGTGAATTTGGAGCGATGGATAATCTGCTAACAGTTGACAAGCGCTGCTTTCTAGGATAGTGGGGCTGATGTCGATCGGCAAATAGTGCAGCGGATATTCCAATTTGCTGTAAGCATCGAGGAGAATCCGGGTTTTGGTGGAACTGCCGCTGCCAAGTTCGACGATTTCGCACGGGCCCGTCAAATGCGCGATCGCCCCTGCACACTCTTGCAAAATTGCCGTCTCAGTGCGCGTTAAGTAGTATTCCGGCAACTGACAAATCAACTCGAAGAGGTTCGAGCCGCGATCGTCGTAGAAATACTTGGGAGGCAGGGTTTTGGGGTTTTGAGTCAACCCGGTAATTGCATCGCTGCCAGCATTGATTTCTGCGGGTGTCGGTGCCACAGCGCTCACCAGCCGCTCTAAGTGCAGCCGGTTTTCTTTGGTTGACGCTGGGTTTGTCTTGTCGGAAAGTCTTGGAGATTTCATAGAGTAAAATTAAGATGCACAAATTGATATAGCACACAGTTGCGTTGCTGAAGATCGCACTCAAGCTAGATTTTTGAGGCCGCTCTCCGTTCTGTATGTTCTCACCCGATGGCGAGTCGCGTCCACAAATTAAAATTCAACAAATATCAACCTAAATTATTAAATCATTTACAAACCTTTTTTAACCTAGTATTTTTAAGTGGAAAAAAGTTTTGGTGTTTGACAAACAAATATTGTCTAAAATTAACTGGAAATAAATTTTATTTTTTAAATTTAAATCTTACAGGTTCGTAGTGAGGACTTTAGTCCGCATAAAATTAGAGGACTCGCATTCCTCACTACAAACCTATGTGATTGTAGTTGTGGCGCAGCGAAAACCCGCGATAATTTGCCGCACGCCCGGATAGTACCAATTCCGAAAAGTCGATCGCAGTGCCTGAGGAAAAGTTGCCCAACTCCCGCCTTTCAAAACCCGATGTTCTCCATCAAAATAGAGTTCAGAGTATCCCCGATAAGGATAACTTTCAAATCCTGGATAGGCGTCAAAGGTTGAAGCTGTCCACTCCCAGACATTGCCCAACATATCACAACAGCCTGCTGGACTTGCTCCCGTTGGAAAAGCATCAACGGGGGAAGTATTGGCAAGATGATTGCCGTGATTGCACAGGCTGGCATTTGGCCGTGCTTCTCCCCAAGGATAGGTAAGTTTTGTCCCAGTTGTGGGATCCCAACTGGCTGCTTTTTCCCATTCGGCTTCCGATGGTAAGCGCTTCCCGACGAAGTTGCAGTAAGCTTCGGCTTCGTACCAACTGACGCCGCAAACTGGATGGTTGTTGAAAGCAGGGTTTTCTGACCAGTAAAGCGGGCGATCGACTAAATGAACTTTTTGCCATTCCCAGCCCTCAGCAGACCACCAATCGCGGTTCTGATAGCCGCCGGATGTCATAAAATCTCGGTATTGACCGCAAGTGACCGGATAGCGATCGATCGCGTATGCTTCTAGATCGCACAGATGGCGCGATCGCTCGTTATCCAAAGTTTCAGCAGCATCGCTTCCCATATAAAATTCCCCGCCGGGAATCTCAATCTCTGGGGAATCGGTAATGGGTAATGGGTAATTGGTAATGGGTAATTGGGAATTGGTAATCGGGAATTGGGAATTGGGAATTAATCTTCCTTCTTCCTCCTTACTTCTATCCGTTAAATCCGTTACATCTTGTACACTGCTCGTTGCCGAACTTCCCTCTTCCTTCTTCCCTCTTCCTTCTTCCCTCTTCCTTCTTCCTTCTTCCTTCCTTAGCATTTGCAGCACGAAAGCAACTGTTTCGCAGTGCTGACTTTCGTGCTGAATAATAAACCGCCAGAGACGTTCCTGTTGTGCGATCGGCGCAACGTCCAAATAATCTAACACCTTTTTTCGCACCGCATCCAGATACAATTCAACTTCTGGTAGCGCAGGCAAAAAAACTCGTTGTTTTTTCGGCAAAATATCCGCAGCAAACAGTTGGTGATACTCAGGAAAAACTGGCTTGAACCCACCACATTTCTGCAACAGCCACAAATCCTCAGTATAAGCAATGTGACCTAAATGCCAACCAACCGGACTAAAATCTGGATGGGCTTGACGGCAGAAAGTATTGTAATCGATGTCTGCAAATAGTTGAAAAGTGCCGCGGCGACACTGCTGCAAATCCTGATAAATTGCCTCTTTACAAGATTGGATTGATTTCGATCTCACCGTCTACTCCCGTACTGATCGTGCTCTGGACTGGACACTCGTGCCAATTGCCACCAAATAAAGGCTCAGAAGCAATGATGACAGAATTGGGGAAATTTAAATCGTCCCGCAGCCAATACAGGGAAGGAGGGACTTTTGGGAAAGCAAAACGAGATGCAACGAGCTGCTGTCCGTCGCTGATAATAATATTTGCTGAAAATTCAACTTGGTGAGCGTTTGCTAGTTCAGCCAAAGTTTTCAGGCAGTTTTGCAAAGCAGCTTTTAGGCTCAGATTGCTGGCTGTTAATTCATTGACAAATAAGCCGAAGATGTGCTCTGAATCTGTAGTACCGTTAATTGATTGATAAAGGGTATCGTTGAGCCGATCGCGAATTGGTCTGTAAAGACTTTTGCGAAAATTCTGCACAAAGCCGTTGTGTACGAACAACAGGCGATCGTGTTGAAACGGCTGACAGTTGCTCAAATCTAGAGCTTGTCCTGAAGTTGCACTGCGAACATAGGCGATCGCACAGCCGGATTCAACATATCGGCTGATACTCGGCAGATTGATGTCGTTCCAAATTGGCTGTACATTTTTATAAGTAAACGGATCGGTATCGAGGTGCGGGTGATACCAACCGATACCAAAACCGTCAGCATTGAGCAAGCCCGAAGTCATTTCGCGGGGCTGGTAACTCTGCACAATTAGCGAATGTTCCGGCTTGTACAGAATAGAATCGAGTAAAATCGGCTCGCCGAGGTAGCCAAGCAAACGGCACATAAAATTTTGTAAACAAACAGATTAGCATTGTAAATCATTTGCCGACAATTTTCCGGCAAGCGTTTTTTGCAGCATGAGCTTGCCCATCTTTAACAGGCTCGATCGCCCTTTTTTTGCAGTCTGCTGCCAGCATCTCCGTACAAACGGTACAGTAAAGATAGAACCCCAGCAGCACAAGGAGACTCTTGAATGTTCCTCGACGAACTCATCCCAGTGGTCAAAGAATTGATCCAACAGCCGATCGCCTTTGCGGGCGGATTTTTTTCTGGCCTGCTTCGACTCAACCTTCACGAAGATCCCGTTAGAAGCTGGATCGATGAGCAAGCCGGTTCAACTTCCTACACTCCTCCCGCAGCCGAAGCCACCAATGCTAAAAGCACGGGGCCTCAGTCGATCTCGATCGACTAAGCAAAAGGACTAACTATTGCAGTCAGTAGAAAGGGTTTGTCGGTGCGGCAAACCCTTTTAGTTCAAAGGCGATCCTTCAACAGTTGACAGTTGACAGTTGACAGTTGACAGAAGGAGAGCGACCTCTACCCTTAAGTCCGAGTATTGGAGTAATGAATAGTCTGATTTTAATTTCTCCCGATCGGGCGGGCGGGCTTTCAACCAATTCTTTCTGGTCAGTTTTAAGCGAGATGGCACTTGAGAGTCAAATGAACCGGTTATTATATGTAGCAACAACAAGTTTAGTTCGATCGACATGACTATCTATATTGGAAATTTGTCCTACCGCGCCACCGAAGAAGACCTGAAATCAGTATTTGCAGAGTACGGCACAGTCAAGCGAGTTGTCTTACCTACCGACAGGGAAACCGGTCGGATGCGCGGCTTTGCATTTGTCGAGATGATGGAAGATGCCCAAGAAGACGCTGCAATTACCGAATTAGACGGTGCAGAGTGGATGGGGCGTCCCTTGCGAGTGAACAAAGCTAAACCGAAAGAAGAGGGCAATCGAGGCCCAGGCATGAATAGGAACAGCGGATATTAGGAATGAAAATTAAATAACTTCCACAAGTTTGTGGGATGGGCGTCCCGCCCGTCCAGAAAGAACGGGCTCTTCTGCCCCATCCCACTTTCAAGAGTGTAAGTTATTAAATTTTCGTTCTTTAAAAAGAGTAAATTCGCCCTTTTTCATCAATATAAACTGACCGATCTTGCCTAGTGCGGCCGTCTGATGTGGTGATGCGAACCGTCACAATGTTTTCCTTGGCATCAACGTTATAGTCGTATTTCAAAGTTGTGGTTCCTCCTTTGACATTAATCGGAATATTGGCAATGTCTCCGGTGCGGTTGCTGACGCGAACCATGATATTTTTGCTAGCTCCAACTGGCAAGGATGACAAGCCGACACCTGATTGACCGTATTCTAGGTTTAATCCGGTTTCATTTAACAGTCTCAGGGTAATGTTGCGAGTATAGTCAACCTGTGCTTGAGGTTGCCAAAATCCTGGTTTTGTACCGCCGTCAGTTGCAGGTTGAGATAATGCTGGATGGGGATGCAGACAGCCGAGGGCAGCAAGTATTGCTGCGGTTGCAATAATTTTTGATTTCACAAAAAAGCTCGGTAAGTGGGAAGCTCAGCGTATGAAAGACCTGAGAGGAAAACAACACGGGCGGTTTCAACCGCCTTGAATCTTTCTCTATCCATTTATGCATTACCGCCTTGGAGTTGCTTGATTTGGTGTACTTTTGTAATGTACTTAAGGGCAGGACAGTTACCGCCTCAAACCTTGCAACTCGCGATCGCATAATTTTTGCTCTTGTCGAGCCTCCCTTTCGGGGTAATGTTAGCTTGTCGGTCAATGTTATAAGAGCTTGTTAGGCTGAAAGCACTGCCTCAGTGACCCTAAGACTGTTTAACCTTCAGCGACAGAGCAGGGGACTAGCTTCGTATCCACAGGGTGTCGTGACTCAAATAACGTAGTCAGTTAAGACTTAGGCTAGTCAGCATAGCTTACTCGATCGCTCTTGCAAGCTCAGTCCCTTTAGGGCTGGGTTACTGACTGTTTCTACCTCCGGTTAAAGTGTCGGTGATATTTCTATGCTAGCTTGAAAATCTGATGTTTTTAATTGAGGATTTAGGTTTCCAAATGCGGTATCACTGAACCACTCAAGGATGGAAGGCAATATATCTATGCAGAAACCGGGTTTTTGTAATCATGGTTAAATATTGTTGCTGTTTGCATCGCAATAATAATTTTTGTGCTGGGCTGGCGGGATGCTGGTTAATTTTTAACGATCGCGCGCGCGGCATCTAGCAACAGGCGCTGTTCGGCGCGGGCGATCGCCCTGTAAGTCTGTTCTGTAGTATCGACATTCACCGAAATAGACGAAATCCCCCACCGCACCAAGGATTCAACTATCTCGGGATACAAAGCTGGAGCATCGCCACAGATAGAACAAGGAATCCCCGCAGCCCTGGCTTGTCGGATTAATTGCTCGATCGCCCTCATTACTGCTCGATCGCGTCCGTTGAAACCACCTGCTACCTGTTGGGAGTTGCGGTGAATGCCTAACAGAAACTGAGTTAAATCGTTGGTGCCGATGGAAATTCCTTGAACTCCTGCTTTTACGTAATCTGGCAATAAAAATAATACCGAAGGAACTTCCGCCATAATCCATATTTGAAACTGGTCGGGTCGATTTTTCCAAATAGTTTCTAAGCGCTGGCGGCAGTAGACAAATTCGTCTACGGAGCGCATGAAAGGCAAAATTAAATTGACATTTGTATGACCAGACTCGCAGACTTTTTGAAGTACGGACAACTCCCAATCAAATAACTCCGGTTCAAAGGTATCGCTGAAACTGCCATGAGATCCTGAGTCGCGCAAGTCGAGAGAGCGATAAAATATTGGTCGCGGTGCTACCGCTGCGGCAAATAAACTGAGACAATCTGCCATGCGATCGACAAATTCCGATTGGCGACCATCTTGCAGCCAAATTTTGGGGTTTTGACAGTCCAAAGCTTCCAATGCCATCAATTCCGATCGCAATAATCCGATGCCGTCGATGGGCAGATTTCTGAGGCGATCGATCGAACTTGTTTGGCTGACATTAACCAGCAGTTGAGTTGCCGTTGGCGCGCCCCAAACTGATTCGGGAGATTCTGCCCGTCGAGGTAAGGATGCGGGATTGGACGATCGCTCTGATATTGAAAATTGGTGGTTGGCTATTGACATTTTTGCTGCTGTACTGTATGTATCCGCATTGTTTGGCGTTTCCTGAAGCGGGTTGCTGTCTGCTGTGTCGATCGCCGGATGTGGAGCGAGGGCAAAAACTTCTCCGCTATCGCCATCTACCAATACCGAATCCCCCGAGGCGATCGCGCGAGTCGCCCCGACAACTCCCACAACCGCAGGAATTCCCAATTCTCTCGCTAAAATGGCGCCGTGGCCTGTCATCCCTCCTTGTTCGGCAACTATCCCAGCAGCAACTTTCAACCAAGGCAGCCAATTCGGATCGATTGTGCGGGCTACCAAAATTCCTCCGGCTAAGAAGTCCGCGTTTTCTGGGTGGGAATTAGTCATAACTTGGGCAATTGCTTCGGCTTTTCCTGAGGCGGCGCCCAAACCCTTGAGGATAGCAGGAGTTCGCGTTTGGGCGATCGCTTTTTCCCGGGAGGGCGCCACTTGTTCCCGTTTAAAAAGACGCATTTGAGTAAAATAAAACTGCGGATCGCTACTGTTTGCTGTATGGTTTAGCGTCCACTCCAAGATTACATTACAGTCAAATTCGGCGATTACTTTTTGGCTCAATTCAATGAGTTTTTGCAATTGCGATTCCTCTAAAACGTATTCACTTTGCCATTTCTCTCCCAGCGTCAAAAGTTCTACGCAACTGCCAGCAAAATCGGGAATTAACAATGTAGAATTGGTGATTTTTCGGCTTTCCCAATTCCCGAGCAGCGGTTTTTTTTTCGGCTTCCCCTCCCCGGTTTTGAGATTGTATGCTAATGTTTTGTAACCGAGCCGCTGGAAGTTAACCGCCCCTGTTTCGGGCTGCACTTGATAGTAATCGGGGATGGTTTCTCCCCGAGCGAGGGACAGTCCCAAACCGCTGGTGGCTTGGATTTCCCAGGCTGCACCGCAGTTAGTTTTTACCTCGCCCGCGGCGATAGTTGGGAAGATTGGCTGCACCAAAACTACGGGATTTATTTGCTGTATCTTCATGCCGCACCGCTGCCAGTAAAATAGACTTCTGGCTCTGAACAATTCTGCCCAAGCGCGTTTGAGTCCGGCTTCAATGGCTTCTGGTTCGGCACTTACTGCGTGAGATTCCAGGATTCCGGTTGTTTTCGGGTTCCAGGAAGTCAGGGAAGGGCGAAAAATTAAGGCTTGGGAGTTGAGCTGACAAACAGCAGACTCTAGGGTGGAGAGTAGTGCATCTGGCAGTTTGGCGGTGAGGATTTGGTGGCGGATGCTGCGAGCGATCGATTGCAGTTGTCTGGGTTCATCGACATTCAAGTGTAGCGAAGAGTGGGGCCAGTCAGCCAACAGCGGTTCTAGCCAGTCGATCGACTCTAAAAACTGCGAAAATGTTGTAGTCGGCACGACAAAACCCGGTACAGCGGGATGATTTTGGGCGAGTAAACAGCTTAAGTAAAATGCTTTTTCTCCCACTGCATCTCGGTCTGAAGGTTGAATTTTGTCTAGCCAGTAGAGATTTGTCACGCTGGGAGCCTGTCCTTGGAAACTGATTTAATTTTGATAGTTTTTCCCATTAATCACATACCACAATTTTACGATGAACGAGCGAAATTGGACGGGATTAGTCAAATCTTTTCTCAATCTATTTCTTAAGTCTAACTGTCCTCTTTGTCAGCGATCGGCCGCCGAGGAGTTTTGCGGGTACTGCCACAAGCAACTTCAGCGCTGTCAGTTAGCCGATCCGGGTCGATTTTGGGCCTCCCAACAGCGTGTTTTTGTCTGGGGGGAGTACGGCGGGACTCTCAAACGGGCGATCGCAGCTTTAAAATATGAAGGAAATCCACAATTAGCAAAACCTCTCGGTGGCTGGCTGGCAGAATCTTGGCTGAGTTTTCCCGAATTAGCTATTGACAATTTAACAGTTGTACCGATTCCCATGCACAAATCAAAGGTCAAGGAACGGGGTTTCAATCAGGCGGAACTTTTGGCGGAAAGTTTTTGCGAGCTGACTGGTTTGCCTTTGCAGCGGCACGGTTTGGAGCGGGTGAAAAATACTCAGGCTTTATTCGCTCTGACAGCACAGCAGCGGCAAGCGGAAATGAAAGATGCTTTAATTTTGGGGAAAGATTTTCGGCGCCGTCTCCCGCGCAATCCAGTTTTGTTGGTTGATGATATTTACACTAGCGGTACTACTGTCAAGTCGGCAATTAAAACATTGAAAGAGTCGGGAATTGCGGTTTATGGAACTGTGGCACTTGCCAGTCCCCCTCGGCGCGATCGCTAATCTATTTTACTTTCAATTTTAAATATAGCCTTTCGAGCTTCCATAGGAGGTACTCATGGCCTCCGCGGTCTCTGCGGGCATACCTCACCACGCTTGAGAACCGCTATAATCTTATGCTGAAATGCTGTAGTGATTGACTGAGTTAACCTTTTATTATACCCTAATCAAGGGTAAAACAGCTTACTCCCTTCGGAAGAGCAAAGTTGCGCTGCTGCATTTCTTACCAGGTGAGGCACACTGAATCATTTGACTGTCAAGCTTTTTAGCTTTCACCACCTACCTTGCCAAACCGATAGCCACTGTATTTCCTTGTACCCAGATAACTAAACGTGAAAAAAAACAATGCTTAGTCCCGGATCTCAGCCCCCGAACCCACTCAATGATTGCCCTGAAAAAACTGTACTTTTCAAGGATAAAGTAATAGTAAAACTATTTAATTTGTTTTTTGAAATAGAGTTTTTCATCAAAGTTGCTATTGCTTGTACCCTGCTCCAGCAGTTAATTTATTGGCTCTCGAACAAAATCCATCTCGACTTTACCGCCGAGGTTTTACTGTACTGGTTGGTTGGGTCGGTTTCATTCTACAGCATCGGTATTGTTATTGAAAAAGTTCTTAAAACCAACGAGACTTGGTGGCAAAGATTCAATGTCAGAGTCAAGAAAGTGAAAGAACAACCGTTCCCTGCATTTACTGTTCGAGGAATCCTGGCCGGAGAAATTAAAAGTTTAGCAGCAGCAGCGATTATCCTGTACCTAGCTCCCGAAGTTCATCGAGGAAATAGCTGGCTCTTAAATCTTGAATGGTTCTTGATGAGAATAATTGCGGCGGATTTCTGCTTTTACGTTACCCATTGGCTCTTTCACAAAAAGTTCTTTCAGGAAATACATCTCAAACATCACGACTTCCTGGATTCATCGAGTTTTGTTGCCGGTCATAAAAGCCTGCTTGAATATGCTATCGTCACCGTTGCAGACGTTTTGCCTGTTTTTGTATTCGGATACGATATTGCTCAATTGTGCGCCTGGACTATTATCGGGAATGCTTACAACCTAGAAGGTCACAGTTCTCTGTCAATATTTTTCATTTCCTCGGATTTTCACGATCTCCACCACTCTCGGTTTAAGGGAAACTACGGCATTCAAGGATTTTGGGACAGGGTATTCAATACGCTAAACCATCCCACAAAAAAGCCCGGAATTATGTTCCCGGTGGCTTCTCTGGAAAAGAGCCTCCTCAAGCCGTCCTATAAGGGCATTGATGGTGGGAATTGAACCTCGACTCGTTCTGGTAGGGCGATCGCCGATCCAAAGCTTTCCTTAAGCTTTGATCGGTTCGGGATCTCGAAGACAAAGAGATGATTGCGCTAGCGATCGGGAAGTTTTTGAAGAATTCTGATACATCAACTACCTCATGATTGAGAACCCACACCTTCAAATATACTTCTAATACGTACTGCCGTTCGCAATTGATAGCGCGATTGAAACGGGATTGGCAGAATTTGATATAGCGGTTCTCAAGCATGGTGAGATATGCACTATGCCCACGGAGGCCACGCAGGCCACGCAGGCCATGAGTACCTCCTATGGGAACTCGAAATATAGGTCAATACCGTTTACTTAAGACCGCCCTGGGGGTAAATCGCTATGAAAAATATATACTGCGATTGCTTCGTTCCTCGCAATGACCATCTTAAGTCAACCGTATTGGGCTATAGGTTTGTAGTGGATGCACTTGCAACCTCAGAAACCGGGTTTCTATGAATATTTCTCGTCACTAAATCCAAAAACTCGTAGAAACCCGGTTTCTCGCCCCCCGCGAGTCGCCTCTGAAAGTGTCCGAAGTGTTGATTGATGATGATTTGCTAGCAAGATTTTTTTGGGGAAACGAACCGCGAAGACGCGAAGTCCGCGAAGGAAGAGAAAGAAGAGAGAGTTTAGGCGCCAAGCGGAAATTGCTGGCTGATGTTCCAGCGGCTGCCGTCGTGAAGCAGTAAGGTTAAGGCAGCGGCGGTAAACTGAAAGTGGAGTTCGCGCGCTGCGAATTCCAGCCAAGCCGTTTGAAAATTCTCCTCAGTTAAATCGCGAAACGCTACAGTCATGTGCGGTACAAATGAGCGAGTCTGAGAAATGCGATCGACAATTCCTAAATTTGCCGCGACATAACTCATCAAATCTGTTTGAATCTCCAGCAATTGGGGCGATTTGACAACATCCGCATAAATGACGCGGGGTGCGAAAGCGGCAAAACCGGATAGCGTAACGGGAATTGGGAGCCGATTTGCAGTAAAGGCCCTGAGACTTTCCTCTAATTGCGCCACATCCGCCGCAGGCCGTTCAAAGGGAGGTTGCAGTGTGATGTGGGGTGGCGAATTCAAAGCACCACGGCTGTTGTAGCGATCGGCAAAATACAGTTTAATCTCGGTAATCTGCTCTTGAATATCGTCTGGCGCCACTAAAGCTATAAAAAATCTTTGTTTTGACAGGTGCATGGGATAGCATCGAATTAAGGAAGGAATGGCCGAGTACGGGCGATCGAGTATTTCCTCAATGCCCCGCACCAAAACACCCATTCCCAATCTACAATCCAAAATCCCAAATCTAAAATCTAAAATTTAAAATGCCTTGGTTTGTCAAAATTGAGCAAGGAATTGTCGAAAAGCCTGTGTTTGACCAGCACGTGCCAGCTCACAGAGCTTATGTCCGAGATTTGATTTCTAAAGGACACCGAGCGAAAACTGGCTACTGGGCGAGGCGGGGCGGCGGTATGTTGATGTTTGAGGCGGCTTCGATGGATGAGGCAAAGGCGATCGTCGCTGAAGACCCGCTGGTGAAGAACGGTTGCGTTATTTATGAAATTTATCACTGGTGTGTGGTTGAAGAATAAATAACTGTGTTATACTCGTAAATGAACTGGATCCACGCGATTCCAACGCCCAAATCTTGTCAGGACCGGAAGGTAGCAGCAACACGGGATGCTTGTAATAGGCGTGGTCTCCGGTTCACCCAGTTTTATGAGGTGTAGTTCCTATGCCTGGTTTCGGAGATATTTTACAAAAAGCAGTTTACCTTGGTGTCGGGCTAGCTTCCTACGCTGGTGAAAAAGCTGGCAGCAAGTTAACTGAATTACGCACTGAAGCCCAAAAGCTGGCAGATGAATTGGTGAAGCGCGGTGAGATGTCAACAGAAGAAGCTCGTCGCTTTGTTGATGATATGGTGCAACAAGCTCAGCAGCAGCAACCACCTGTAGAAGCTGCTGGGGACAAAAAACCCGCTGAACCTCGGCGGATTGAAATTGTTTCTGAGGAAGAAGAAGTTTCTACAAAAGAAACTAAAGAAACCGGCGGCGTAGACAAGCTCCGCGAACAGGTACAGAATTTACAAGACGAATTGCGGCGGCTCAAGCGCGATTAAGCGAAAAAAGCTCGCGCAGCAAAGCAGGAAGGGAACTCAGGATAATAATCTTGAGTTCCCTTTTTGAATATCTTCTCTGTCAGATGTGGGTGGATATACCGCAATAGGTAATAGAATTGAGAGTAGGTGCGATAGCTTCGCTGGAGGCAGGCTGTACTTATCAAAAAATTGGGTTTAAAACCCCGTCCTTAAGGACGGCTTTAATTTTTTGGTAAATTTTACTGAGCCTGTTAGAATGGAATAGTAAAACAAACGACAAACAATGAAAGCAAGATTCCAATACAGATTCTATCCTACCACTCAACAACGCCAAAGTTTAGCGCAGTTGTTTGGTTGTGTGAGAGTTGTTTGGAATGATGCCTTAACTCAAAGCAAGTCAGGAAAATATCCCGGCTATAACACTCTATCCAAGTCTCTAGCTCTATCTAAAAAGACAGAAGAGAGAGCATGGTTAAAAGATGTGTCATCCGTGCCATTGCAGCAATCCCTCAAACAATTAGATGTTGCTTACAAAAACTATTTTGACTCCCTAAAAGGGAAGAGAAAAGGTAAAAAACTCGGTCAACCCAGGTTTAAAAAAAAGACTAACAGTCAATCTGCAACTTTTGTCAAATCGGGTTTCTCTATCAAAAGTGAGTCCGTGTATCTGGCAAAAATCGGAAATGTTAGTCCTATTTGGTCGAGACAACTGCCGTCAGACCCTAGCTCTGTCACAGTAATCAAAGATTGTGCCAACCGTTATTTCCTGAGCTTTGTTGTAGAGATTAATTCCGATATTGTCGAAGCTAAAAACCACAGCATCGGCATCGATCTGGGTATTAAAACCTTTGCAGTGATGAGCGACGGAACATCAGCTAAAAGTCCAAGCTACAAACAGTTAGACCGAAAAATTCGCAGACTGCAACGCAAGTTGGCAAGGCAGCCCAAAGACTCAAAGCGCCGAAACAAAACTCGCATTCAGATTGCGAAACAGTACAATCAAATTGGGGATACCCGTAAAGACTTTCTGCACAAACTATCGACCAAAGTTGTTAGTGAGAATCAAACTATTATTTTGGAAGATTTGAATGTGTCGGGCATGGTCAAAAATCGGAAACTGGCGAGAGCAATTAGCCAACAGGGATGGTACGAGTTTAGGGCTTTGTGCGAGGCTAAGTCTGAAAAGTTTGGCAGAGAGTTTAGGGTAATTAGTCGCTGGGAACCAACAAGTCAAATCTGTTCAAATTGCGGTTTTAGATGGGGGAAATTGGATTTAAAAATCCGCTCGGTTCAATGCTTGAATTGCGGTATCGAACACGATCGCGATGAGAATGCAGCCAAGAATATAAACAAAGTCGGGATAGGGCATTGCCACGACTCTAAACGGACACAGAGAGAAGGTAAGACCACTTGTGGCACATCTCCGTGAAGTGTCAAGAATCCCCGCGCGTTCACGCCGGGGAGTATGTCAACTGTTAAAGATTTTGCCATAGTAAGCCGTCAAATTTATGGAAGATTGGTCTAAAGATTTTTTTGAAGTCATGGAAAATGCTGTTTCTGAAGTAGAGCATTTTTTCACCGACATCGGCGAAGAGTTTGTCGAAATGCTGGACGTTTTGGCAAAAATTTCGGAAGAGTTTACAGAACAAGTACAAAATAACCTGATTGTTGAAGTTGATGGTTATTTAAATGAATTTGATGGTTATTTAAATGAATTTCTCGAACCAATAATCGAAATTTGCCGGGACTTTGAGCCTGATTTTGATGAGATAGATTCGTCGTTTGTGACTTATGTAGACCCTTCGCCAACGCAGCATCCGGTTTGTCGCGGTTGTATGAACTATCACGGTCAAGTTTACGGCGGAAATTTGTTGGTTTGTGCGATGCACCCTACTGGTGTGGAATCGGATAGTTGTCCTGATTGGGAAACTGACGGCGATGTTAATTTTTAAGAGTTTTTGAGGGTTTAATCGCTTATGCTAACGTCAATTCAGTCTCCGTCCAAGATTTCTCTGGAAGAGTTTTTGGTGCTTCCAGAAACGAAGCCGGCTAGCGAGTATGTTGATGGTCAAATTTATCAAAAAGCTATGCCACAAGGAAAACACAGCACACTGCAAACCCGTTTTGGGAATAGAATTAATCAGGTGGGAGAACCGCAAAAGTTAGCTTTTGCTTTTCCTGAACTGCGCTGCACTTTTGATGGACGTTCTATTGTTCCAGATATAGCAGTATTCGAGTGGTCTCGGATTCCTCTGAATGCTAATGGAAAAATTGAAAATATCTTTCAAATTGCACCGGATTGGATAATTGAGATTTTATCGCCGGATCAAAGTTCCAGTCGCGTAATTAACAAAATTTTGTTTTGTCTCAAAAATCAGACTAAACTGGGGTGGCTGATTGACCCGGAAGAACAATTAGTAATTGTTTTTCAACCGCAGCAGGAACCTGAAATTAAAGAGAATGAAGATGTTTTACCTGTACTCCATGTGCTGTCGGATTTGCAACTGTCCGCGGCAAATTTGTTCGATCTGTTAAGTTTTAATTAGAAATGAGTTACAGTTGAATCAGGATAAAGTTGCATCTAACGGCATTTAAAGGTGAATCACTTAACAGCCAATAATTCGGAATTTGGGTTCCCGAGGATGCCGCCATCGCTGCAATTGCGACAGTATCAGCAACAGGCGGTGGATAATTGGTTTGCAAATCAGGGACGCGGTACGCTGAAGATGGCGACGGGTAGCGGCAAGACGATTACTGCACTGGCGATCGCCACTGAATTATACAATAAAATTAACCTTCAAGTCCTGCTCGTAATTTGCCCGTACTGCCATCTGGTGAATCAGTGGGCGCGCGAATCGGAGAAATTTGGTTTAAAACCTATTTTAGCTTTTGATAGCGCCCGCAGTTGGCAAAAAAAGCTGGCTGCTGGTTTGTATGAAGTGCGATCCTCTTCGAGGGCTTCGCTAACGGGCGATCGCGCATTTCTCACAATTATCACAACTAACGCTACATTAATGTTGGATAGTTTGCGATCGCAAATCCGGTATTTCCCCGAAAAAGCCCTAATTATTGGAGACGAAGTACACAACCTAGGCGCGCCTCGTTTAGGAGAAAGTTTACCGCGCAACATTGGGCTCCGCCTCGCCCTTTCTGCCACCCCAGAAAGACACTTCGACGAACAGGGAACTGAAGCTATCTTAGATTATTTCGGCCCTGTTTTGCAGCCCGAACTCACCTTAGCCGACGCCATCCGCCAAAAAGCATTAGTACATTATTTATACTATCCGATTTTAGTCGAATTGACCGAATCCGAAACCCGCAAATATTCCTACTTAACTAAAAAAATTGGTTGGGCGCTGTCGGGCGAGGAAAAAATAGAACCAAATGATGCTTTAACAACCTTATTAATGCAGCGGGCTAGGTTGATTGGGGCGGCGGCTAATAAATTAACAGCGTTGCGAGAACTAATGATGCACCGTCTCGACACATCGCATACATTATTTTACTGCGGCGACGGTGCGATCGAAGCAGGTGCGCGCCGCAGCAATCACCGCCAACTCACAGAAACCACAAAATTATTGGGTTCAGAATTAGGCTATCGAGTTAACACTTATACCGCGGCGACTCCCTTAGCAGAAAGAGAAAGATTGCGCCAACAATTTGAGAGTGGAGAATTGCAAGGTTTAGTCGCGATTCGCTGTTTAGATGAAGGCGTTGATATTCCAGCAATTCGCCATGCTGTAATTTTAGCAAGTAGCAGCAATCCGCGCCAGTTTGTTCAGCGCCGAGGACGAATCTTGCGGCCGCATCCGGGGAAAGAAAGGGCAACTTTATTTGATATGATAGTTTTGCCTCCAGATTTGGGTCGAGAAAGTTTAGAAGTCGAGCGTAACTTGCTGCGAAAAGAGTTAAAGCGCTTCCTGGAATTTGCCGATTTAGCTGACAATGCTGGGGAAGCTAGGGTCAAATTGGTGCAAATTCAAAAACGTTACGGATTGTTGGATATTTGACATTTATTCAGGTTCGGTTTATCTTAAAAAGATATAATTATTCGATCGCGGTTTGAGTTGCTAATTTGATTCGCGGACGCACCCAGACTCCAGAGACCCGGTTTCTTCGTAGATTTTCCGTGAGGGGAGAGCAAAACTCGTAGAAACCGGGTTTCTCGCCATGCAGAACCCCTATATTTTTTAATATTTGCAATAAAATAAGTAAATCCACCTAATTCAACGTCAAATACAGATAACTCAAAAGCAAACTCTATAAGCATTCTTCCTTCTTCCTTCTTCCTTCTTCCTTCTTCCTTCTTCTCTTCCTTCTTCCTTCTTCCTTCTTCCTTCTTCCTTCTTCCTTCTTCCTTCTTCCTTCTTCCTTCTTCCTTCTTCCTTCTTCCTTCTTCTTCCTTCTTCTTCCTTCTTCTTCCTTCTTCCTTCTTCCTTCTTCTTATGACTGAAAATATGAATGAAAATCTGGTTATGGCTTTTAGATATGGAGATAGTGCGATCGCACCCGTACCGATCGCCATTTTAGCAGAAAAGCGTTCCAGCTATCATACTGACAAAGACTTGAGCGACGTACAGCAACCAATTACCAGCGCACCGCCGGAAGTCAGACAAATTATCGAGCGCGTATTGGAACTGGAAAAAGATAAACTATATATGAGAGTTCCCCGCTATATTAGCGATGACATTTTGAAAATAATTAAGGAAGCGGTTCTATGAAATTAATGTCAATTGTTCTGTGCAATTTTCGGCAATTTTACGGCCAAACTCCCGAAATTAAGCTAGCTTGGGGCGAACAAAACATCACAGTAATTCATGGCAATAACGGCGCCGGAAAAACAGCTTTAATGAACGGCTTTACTTGGGTGCTGTATGAAAAATTCAGCGCAGCTTTTGCGGTGGGAGAACAATTAGTCAATAAACGCGCCCTTGCGGAAGCCAAATCTGGCAAAAAAGTAGATTGTTGGGTAGAGATTATTTTTGAACATGACACAAGTCGCTATAAAGTAAGACGTGCTTGCCGCGTTTATAAAGGTGAAAATAATGTAGAACATGGCAAGAACGAATTATTCTTGCAAATATCAAAAGATGACGGGCGCTGGATGCCGTCGGCGCAGCATCCAGACGATATTATCGGGCGGATTTTGCCGGAAAGTCTGCATCAATATTTCTTTTTTGATGGAGAACGAATCGAGCAAATTGTCCGTCACGACAAGAAAGAAGAAATTGCTGAAGCTACAAAGGAATTGCTGGGAGTAGAGGTATTGAGTCGATCTATCCGACATTTGGGAGAAGCCAAAAAGTCTCTAGAAAATGATTTAAAAACGATTGGCGGTTCCGAAATCAAGAAACTTTTAAAAGAAAAGCAAAAGCTTCAAGAAGAAAAAGATAAACTTTTACAAAAGCAAGTAGAAGTTGAGAAAGAATTGACCAACCAAGGTGAATTAAAAAAAGTAGTAAATGCTAGTTTGCTGGAACTCAGTGGTTCTGCTGAGTTGCAAAAATTGCGGAATGAATTAGAAATGCAGCAAACTTTGCTTAAACAACAAAATGCTACCCATTTAGATGCTATAAAAAGAGAAATTTCTGTGCGCGGTTATACGATATTTATGTCGGATGTGGCGGCTGAATTTGAAACGCTCATCGCTGATTTGCGGGAAAAAGGCGAGTTGCTTTCGGGGATTCAACGGCCATTTTTGGAACAGTTATTAGTACAGCAGCGGTGTATCTGCGGTGCCCAATTGGTGGAGGGTTCAGAAGCTTGCAAAAATGTCACGGGTTGGATGAATAAAGCCGGTGCTGGGGATGTGGAAGAAACTACGATCCGAATTAGCGATCGCATAAATGAGATCGATCGCCAAATAGCTGATTTTTGGGACGAAATCGATCGCCAACAAAGCAACATCAGTCGCGGTAGATCCGAACTTTCTCGCGTGGAAAGCCAGTTAGACGACATTCATACCAAGCTAAAAAACTTCCCTAACGGCGATGTCAGTCGCTTGCAAAAGCGTTTGGATGAGATTGAGGCAAAAATTGGCGATTTGCACCGAGAAACAGGCTCTAACCAGCAGCAGATTGAGAGTTTGACTGCCCAGATAGTCGCTTTGGACAAGCAAATCGACAAGCAGCAACTGAATGAGGAAAAGCAAGTGTTGGCCCAGCGCCGGATTGCTGCGTCTCAGGATGCGATCGATCGCCTGACAGAAGTGCGATCGCGTTTAGAAAAACAGTTTTGTTCTCATTTAGAAAAGCGAGTGCAAGATATTTTTAGTCAAATTTCTTTTACTCCTTACATCCCCAAATTGAGCGATAAATACGAACTAACCCTAGTAGAAAATACCTCAGGCAAAGAATCTCTAGTCGCCGCTTCGACGGGAGAAAATCAAATCCTCAGTTTGTCATTTATCGGTGGGATTATTGAGGGCGTGCGCGAGTGGAGTCAAAAAAATACTTTGATGGGCCCGGATAGCAGTACCTTTCCCATTGTCATGGATTCTCCCTTTGGCAGTTTAGACGAGATTTATCGCAAACAAATTGCGAATAAACTGCCAAAGCTAGCGAATCAACTCATAGTTTTGGTAACGAAAACTCAGTGGCGCGGAGAAGTAGCCCAAGAGATGGAAAGTGCGATCGGTAAGGAATACGTACTGGAGTACAATTCTCCTAAAGCTGATTGCCAAGAAGATTCAATCTACCTAGGCGGGATGCGCTATGCTTTAGTTAAGCGCAGTCCCGATGAATTTGAATATACAAAAATTGTAGAGGTGGATTATGGCTTTTAGTTCGGCAATTACGCAGGTTTTGGAAACAGATATTTGGGTGAAAGCGACATGGGAAGAGTTTCTAGCCTTCACTGAGGATTCAGCTTGGGAAAAAGGCAAGTTTTATTACGATCGAGAACAAATGAGGGTAGAAATGTCACCAGTAGGGCCATTGCACGCGCGTCATAATTCAATTATCCCGTATGTAGTTATTCTGTTTGCTGCATTGAGAAATATCCGAGTAGTTCAATTTGCTAATGCCAGTTTCCGCAAAACAGGTATTCGTGAGTTTCAACCCGATCTAGCTTACTACATCGGTTCGGATTTGAGGGTTCCTCCTAATGACAGTAATTCACCTGTTAATTTGAATGAATACGATCCGCCTAATTTGGTAATAGAAATTGGCGCATCTTCTTTTAGTGATGATTTGGGTAACAAGCGGTTGCTTTATGAAGACGCAGGAATTAGCGAATATTGGGTTGAACGTGCAAACACGCGGGAGGTTTTTGCCTTTGCAATTAATGGCGGAGGTAGTGGCAGAATTCAACAGTCGCGGGTTTTACCTGGGCTAGAAATCGCGTTAGTTGAGGAAGCTTTGAATCAAAGTCAAACTCAAGATGATGGAGAAATTAATCGCTGGTTGATTCAAAATTTTAGTCAAGGTTGAAGGAAGTTTGATATGGAAAAAAAGTATTATAAGTTGGTGCGCGATCGCATTCCTGACATTATTCGCGAAAGCGGGAATGAATGCGAAACTGCTGTTTTGTCAGATGAAGAATATCGTCAAGCTTTGCGGCAGAAATTGATTGAGGAAGCTGCGGAAGTGGCGGCGGCTGACGGGGAGAATTTGATAAGGGAATTGGCTGATTTGTATGAGGTGATAGATGCGCTGATGGCGAGTTATGGTATTTCGGGCGATCGCATTTTAAACGCACAAGCCAAGCGCCGGGAAAACAGGGGCGGTTTTGCACAAAAAATTATGCTGTTACGAACATTCTAAACAGTTGACAGTTGACAGTTGACAGTTGACAGTTGACAGTTGACAATTGATAGTTGACAGTTACCAATTCCAATTACCAAATGGCTGCTAACAGAATTAGAATTGCTAAAGACAAAGCCGAATTAGTTAAATCCTTAACTTTATCCGACAACAAAACCGGGCCTTTCCAGACTTACGCCGATGTCATCGCCTTCGCCGCCTCCTTGGGAAATAAGCGGAAAAAACGATCGCCCTTAGGGGAAATTTCCAAACGCGAACCCGGTTCAATCGATGTTGATATTTTTGTATCCAGGGGCTACGATATGGCAATCAAGCTAATTGCGATCGCCGAAACCAAAAATCCGCAAATTCTCTCCCATCTCGACGAAAAATCAGAAGCAGAACGCTTGCAAATTTTTGAAGAATATGCTAATGGTGGCCTGGAAATTTTGCGAGAAGAATTTCGGGGTGCAGCCGATTATACCGATCGCCTTTTATTGTTCTTAATTTCTGAAAGGGACAATAAACATCGGTCAAATGAAGAATTTGATTTAAGCAAGTTCTTATTCTGAATTAACTATAAATTATGATTCATAGATACTTCAAACAAGCTGTAAGTTTTTTCGCTTACACCTACTCAGCCTTCATTATCTGTTATTTCATTCTCAGACTAATCTTTTGGGATCGGCTGTGGATTGTTGCTTTTATTGGCACTTTCACTCCCTTAATTTTATTGCCAATTTTATTTTTACCCGTACTAGCATTTTCAATTATCAAAAACCGCTGGTTCTCTATTATTTCATCAATTGCCTGCATTCTACTCCTAAGCTGGCTGCACCTCAAATACTTTTCCCCCGAATCAACAACAAGCATCGCCAATTCCCAGCCCAGCCTGAAAATATTATCGCATAACGTCGGTTGGCACGCAACTCAGCCACAAACTTTAGTTAAACTGATAAACCAACAACAACCGAACTTAATATTTTTACAAGAAACCGTTCGCAAACATAGCGCAGCTTTCACTTCGTTAAAAACAGAATATCCCTATCAAATAGACACTCCACCTGTAGCAATTCTCAGTAAATATCCAATTGTATCCAGCGAAATCTTGCACTTAGCCAACCATCCAGAAACGCAGCAGCGGGCAATAATTAAATTTGCAGGGGAAGAGATAGTCATTTACAATATGCAAGCAACCGGGCCGTGGGTTAAAATGTATCAAATATTGCCATCTATCAAAATCCCAGTTTACAAATACAAACAACGTTTTCCCGAAATTCAAGATTTAGTAGAGCGAATTGGGCAAGAAACTTTGCCAGTAATTGTCGCCGGCGATTTTAACATGACAGACGAATCTCAAGACTATGACAGCGTGCAGAAAGTTTTGCAAGATGCTTTCCTCAAATCAGGGTTTGGGTTTGGTTTTACCTGGCCTCACGGTTTCTTTGCGAAAAGAATTAACTTGAACTTAACTTATCCGGTTTGCCGCATTGATTATATTTGGCATTCAAAGCATTGGGGCGCTCAATCGAGTTCCGTTTTACCAGCAACGGAGTCCGATCATTTACCTGTAGCAGCAGAATTAATTTTGTTAAAGTAAGCAAGATTGTGACAAATGTTTTATACTATTAAAATCGAGAGGCACACCCAATGCAAATTACCCTCACCATCCCGATCGCCTAGAACAGCAGCTTCTTGAGAAAGCTAGCCAACTCAACTTACCGATCGAAACTCTGATTTTGCAATCCCTAGGTCAACTGTTTGAAGAAGATGAAGAGGATCTATCTAAAGAAGATATCCTCAACAGCCTCCTGATTGCGATCGCAGGAAGTAGAAGAGGGCAAAGTTCATCCGATCGCAGAACTTTAGGATGGTATTGATGTCTGAACTATCATTATTCAGGTTCTATTGTCAGATCAATTGAGCAACTAGCACATACTTTTAAAAGTATCAATTTAACAAGATTTTACTTTTGAAGCTAATCAATACCAGTCTGCAATCGCGAGTCCCGAAATTCTAGAAAATTCCTTGACATTGTGGGTAACGAGAGTCCCTTGAAGGGCTACGGCTGTCCCTGCAATCAAAACATCGATGGGGCCGATGGGAGTACCTTGTTGCTCCAACTGGGCGCGAATTATAGCAGCCGCAAGAGCAGCATCGCGATCGAAAGCAATAACGCTAACTCGGCTCAAAAGTTGCTGAAGTTGTTGAGTGCGTTTGGCTGGGGAATTGGATTTAGCAATGCCGACTTGCAACTCAAAAATAACGATCGCAGAAATGACTATTTCCTGAGGAGAAACATTAGCAATGTTTTGAGCAACTTGTCCCTGACCTTTGAAATAGTAGATCAAGGTGTTTGTATCCAAAACGTACATTTACAAACTCTCCCGCAAAATGTCTTGTCCAGATTCAGCACGAATATCCTCGATGGATGGAAAATCTTTTCCCCAAGTTCCAGCCAGGGAAAAAACAAATTCAGCCCAAGGAATCGGAGAGTCTACGGTGTCTGTTTGTTGATTCGCGCTCAAATGCTTAGCACAGACAAATTCAGCGAAAGTGAGGATTTCACTAGCTTGGTCTTTGGGAAGGATTTTGGCGATCGCATAAATCTGTTCAGCGATGGTCATAATCTGGTTCTAGGTAAGGTGCAGATTCAATTATACAAAATCTATTTGCTTCCTGCTTTATCAGTATTCCCTGCTGTGGACTTTTTGGCCAATAAAAATTAGGTAAGTACCTGCGGCAATCCCACCTCTTTTGGATGCACAAACCTGCTATTAAAACTAACAGCTTTATCCTCAAAAGTCCTCGCTTGGGCCACCGCTTGCCGCAAATGAGCCCGATCCATATCGTCCTCAATTCCCGCAACCAAATATACAATTAACTTCGTGGCTAAATCCCTTCCAGAAACTAGCATTCGCTTTTTATTCGGATCGTACAAAATCCCGTACCACGCAGACTCAGGATTCTCCATATAGCTAAATCCTTCATCCACATCATACCTGCGGAGTTTGTCGAAAACAGATGTTAGCGACAATTTCTTTCTAAATACTAGAATTCCCAAAGCATTAGCTAAGGCAATTTGACCGACTGGACGAAACAAAATATTGCCCTCGCCACCAGGCTTCTCAAAACTAAATCGGCGCAATTCTGCTGTTTCTTCGCTGCTTTCAATTCTTTGATAGCTGGGCAAAGTTGCTAAATGATCGAACAATTTATGAAACTCTTCTATTCCCTCTTTCAGTTCCTCATCTTCCGGACGCATGGGAATTAAACCTTTTCTTTCCGGCTTCCAATGGGGGAATTTATGTTCTAAATACCGCCCGGCCATATCTTGCAGCGCTTGCAATGTTGTTAACACTGTTGATTTTGCTGCGACTGTGGCGCTGTCCCAATTAACGCGGGGATTTCTATCATCTTGCTCTTTTAATAAGGGATGGGTGACGGCAATTTTGCGGGCGCAGATGGCAAATCCATTATCTTCGTTCAATAATGCTAGCTGTCCCTGACTCAGAGTTACCGCCATCAGGTTAACGTGCACAAAGATCGATCGCACGCGCCGTTGTGCTTGTTGCCGCGTTTCCCCCGCCACCGCCGCCGGGATAAACTCAATCCCGATTTTTTCGTGCGCTAATTTATACACTGTTTCGGGGTCAATTTGATACTCTTGGGCTAAATCTTCGAGAGTAATTGCATCGCCCACAGGTTTTTTATTTTTGTTGTATCTTTGCAGAATTCCGGTTTTAATTAAACTCATTAAACCTTGAACTCCCATCAGCCGATGCTGTCCGTCTAAGGCAAAAATTGAGACTTTTGGAGATACATCCAACAGCCCTAAATTACCGTTTTTATCAAAGGATATGAATTCAGCGGCGGATTTAGTCGCGACGCCGTTTTCATCCCATTCTTGGGCGTGAGGATTGTCTACCCACGGGGGACAGACTACGACTAAAACTGCGGGGAATTTGTGGGATTTTCGGGCTGCTAAATATTGAGTGAGGGCTGCTTGGCGCGACCAATCTAAGGGGCGCTGAATAATTTCGTCAATGGTTTCGTCGTCGCGGACGATGTTGTTGGTTTGGAGGTCGAATTTTTGCCGGAAAAGCGGCATTTGCGAGGCGAAACGGACGCGGGAGTCTAACCATTCTAGGGTGACTGAACCGATGTAGGCTTCGCTGCTTCCCATCTGGGTTTTTTGTACGAAAATGCGATCGTCTTTTCCTAAATAATTGTCTAATAACAGTGCGATTTCCTGTCTTTCGCGATTTTCTTTTTCCAAAAATTGTTTAGCGAGGTCAGCCGCTGGATTGGTAGTCATAGGGAGTTTTTATATAATTTACGCTGTGTTTCCAAAAATATCATAGGTTAAAATTTATGTCAACTCTTGTTTTTTAAAAAGCATTGTGAAATACTGGAGTTGTTAAGTTATGAGATTCAAGCCGCATATCATAATTTGTGCAAAATGTCAAGACTTTATCTAAGTCGCAGATGAAGAATTGCGATCGCCCAGGGTTGAGATTTATCTCCGGCTTCACAAAAAAATATGTCTACTCCTTCCTTTGAATACATTTTGCCGGCGATCCGGGGAATTCAAGCGGGCCGCGAATATTACGTATCGATGTGTCCGGTGCGTTTTTTGCCGAAATTGTTCCCCTTTGAATCAGAAGATTTGCCACCGGAATTGCGGGCTATTCGCACTCTGAATAAAACTCGGATTCCTGAAATTGCTGACTATTTGGTCAAGAATTATACAAGTTATACTTGTGGGGCAATTGCCGCTTCTATTGATGCGGATATTACTTTTGAAGCTGTCGGAAATGAAGCGGAAGAACGCAAAATCGGTCGCTTGCGAGTGCCGATGGATGCTAAGTTTACTATTAATGACGGACAGCATCGGCGCGCCGCTTTTGAGATGGCTTTGAGGGAAAATCCGCAGTTGGGATATGAGACTGTGGCGCTGATTTTGTATCTTGATATTGGCTTGGAAAATTCGCAGCAAAAGTTTGCCGATTTGAACAATTTTCAAGTTCCTTTGGAGTCGTCGCTAAGTCTACTTTACAACCACCGGGGCGATTCGGCTGTGGTGCTGAAGGCGGTTGTTAAGCAGGTTGAGGTGTTCCGCTGTTTGACGGAGATGGAGAGGGGGAGTTTGAATGGGCGATCGCCCAAATTGTTTGCGCTAAGTGCGATCGATCGTGCTACGATAGCTTTGCTGTCCAACATCCATCGCAGCAAGCAGGCGAAACCCCCTCGTTACCGCGCCACAAAACAGGAAAAACAGGAAGAACTTACTCAGCAAATACAACAGGCGGTTAGTTACTGGAATGCAGTCAGCAGTTTTATTCCAGATTGGTAATTAGTGCTGCACAAGCAAGTTGCAGCCGGAGAAATTCGCCGGGATTCCGTACACTGTCACAGTGTTGTGCTAGAGAGTTTAGGGGAAGTTGGGGCTGTTTTGCGATCGGTTTTTCCCAATAATTGGGAGGAACATTTGAGCCTTTTGCAGCAGGTTGATTGGTCGATTTCTAATCCTGATTGGGAGGGAGGAATTTTGGTAAAAGGGGGGATTTCTAAGTCGAGGGCGAGTGTTAATTGGATGACTAATTATTTAAAGGTGAAGCTGGGCTTGTAAACCGCAGATTCAGGAAGATAATATTTGTTAAAGCCATCCTAGCTCGGCTTTTGCTGCCTCGACTGCCATTTTTACAGCACTAGCACTTGCTGTTATTTTATAGGATGCTCTTGGATTACTAGAGCTGGAGTTAGATAAAACAACATTTCCCTCCCAAATATGGCTTGGTCTAGACCAATCCAGTTGTGCCAATTCCGATACTTTTTCATGAGCAAAATCTTGGCTGCTATCTGTGTCATAGGTACAGTATAGCAACCTACCTAAAACTTCTAGCCCTACACTTCTACCTAAAATGCAATATTCCTTAAACTGATTAACATCTTCAACACTCAAATCTTCAACGCTGGTTTCAAAAATATGTTTAGTCTGACTACATTCTGAAAAAAAATTGTTAAGACATATAGCCAAAATATTTGATGATTCGGCAACGTCATAATCTTTGAGTTCATCAATTGGGCCGTCAGTAAACGCGCAACTCACCAATTTAGCTATAAAATTAGTTGTGTATATAAGTTTCCTTTTACTGTCGGGATTAGTTTTAATTTTATCGGCTTTTCCATGAAACATTGGCACTTTTTCAAGTAAGCTTTTGGTGATACCAACCCGACCTTCAAACTCACCGAATGACAAAAGCAATGATTTATCCAGTTGTTTGGTCTGCGCCATATCTCGGAAATCCGCCTGACACTGGTTAAAATCTTTTTCTAAAACCAGCGTAATAGGGAAATCATTATCACCTATTAACTCGCCGTCACCACTTTCAATTAACTCGTGAATAGCGCGCTTGCGATGCTGTCCATCAGTAATATCTAACTTAACACCACGATGAATAACTACTAGACAAATCCCTCGACCTAGTTCTATAATGTCAATCTTTTCAGGATCGATATTTGCTGTCAGTGTACCCAAAATCCAGGGTTGATCGTTTCTAGCGCGCTTAAGAATATATTGTTTTACTTCCTCAGCATGACCCTTTATCTCTGGGCGATTTTTGCCCGAATCAGGATCGTTGCCAGTTGATGGTCTTGCCTGGAGGAGAGTAGGCAAGTCATCAGCCGGGATATTGATTTGCACCATCTTCCGCTTCCCCTGCTGAAAAGTTAGCCCAGGATAGCACTTCTGACGGTGGTACTTGGCAAAGTAAGGCTCTAGAACTTCGTCAAGTTTCTGGATCGAATCTGTCTCTGGGTAGTTGTTTTCTGGCATAATGCGGGTAAAAAATTATTTAATTATTATAACTTTTTGACTGTACGTGAACCAGGGATGCTATTGTGCAAAAGGGCAAATAACAAGATACACATGGATCAGTATGCTAGCAAGCAGATTGTATCATAAAAATCCAAAATTAGCAAGATAGGAGTTTTATAACGTGATAGAAGTTCAACAGATGTTATTATTTGAACCGCGAACTGTTCCGGAGTTACTCGAAGAGATAAAAGAGCTAACTAAAGAAATTCAAGAATTATACTGCTTAGACGCTATACCTTGGTTAATCGGTTGGAGTGGCGGGAAAGATAGCACCGCAGTATTGCAGCTTATCTGGAACGCGATAGCAGCACTTCCGATCGAAAAACGCACAAAAAATATCCATGTAATCACAACTGATACTTTCGCTGAAAATCCGATTATTTCGGCTTGGGTACGTAAATCTTTAGCTAAACTCAAGATACTTGCTCAAGAGCAAAAAATGCCTGTTTCCCCGCATCTCCTTCATCCAGAGGTGAAAGAAACATTCTGGGTATGCTTAATTGGTAAAGGCTATCCAGCGCCTCGCAATGGATTTCGGTGGTGTACAGATAGGATGAAAATTCAGCCAGTAAATCAATTTATCCGAGACTTAGTTCGAGTACATGGTGAAACTATTGTTGTTTTGGGTACTCGCAAGGCTGAAAGCAGCAAACGTGCAGCAACAATGAAAAAGTATGAAGCTGGTAGATTGCGCGAGCGTCTCAGTCCTAATGCTCGCTTACCTAACTCTTTAATTTATACCCCTATTGAGGATTGGCGTGATGATGAAGTTTGGCTGTACCTAATGCAGTGGGACAATCCTTGGGGAAATAACAATAAAGATTTATTTGCCATGTATCGAGGTGCAACAGCAGACAATGAGTGTCCTTTAGTTGTTGATACTTCTACTCCTAGCTGTGGCGATTCTCGCTTTGGGTGCTGGGTGTGTACAATGGTTGACAAAGATAAATCTATGGAGGCAATGATTCAAAATGATGAGGAAAAAGAATGGATGCAGCCTCTTCTCGATATTCGCAACGAATTAGACATTAAAGACGATCGCCCAAAAAGAGACTTTCGCCGCATCTACGGTAGAGTAGAATTGTTTGAACGCAACATGGGCGACGACACAACCTCCGTCGAACCCATCCCAGGCCCATACACCAAATTCTGGCGAGAACACTGGCTGAGACGAGTCCTGGAAGCACAAACCCACATCCGCAAAACCGCACCCCTAGAAATGCGCGACATCACCTTAATTACCCCGGAAGAACTTAGCGAAATCCGCCGCATTTGGCTGGAACAAAAGCACGAATTTGACGACAGTTTACCCCGCATTTATCAAGAAGTCACGGGCGAACCTTTTGCAGATTCCCGCCCAGCCGCCGAAAGGAAACTCCTAGGTAGCGACGAATGGACTGCGATCGCAGAAATTTGCAGCGAGGACGAAATGCACCTCGAATTGATGGCAAAACTCCTCGACACAGAACGCCAATACTACACAAAACCCCGCCGTACAGGCATTTACGCAGATTTGGACAAGTGTTTTGAAACCAGTTCGCGATCGAAGGAGGAAGCGATTGGTAACGCCCACTATCAACGCAACTTAAAAACTGCGGTGGAATCTGTTATAGCAAATCCGACTGAAAACATTCAGCAGGTCAAAAGTGCGATCGCCCAAACCAACATTTCTGCACAATCCGATACCGTCGATATTGCCAAACTCAAACAAGAACTTGAAAGCAGCAGCAATCAAGCGAAGCAGCTATCTTGGGCAGATATCAAATTTTCAACTCCCGATGTAGGAGATAAAAATAGCAAAGATTAAATCTGTCTAATCAAAACTTCCTCTGCGTAGGATGCGTCAGCTAGCATTATTCTGTATCTAATTGATAGCCCAATGGCTGACGCACCTTCTAAACAAATCAGCAACCACCGACAACATCTACAATGCAATTCCTCGAACTCGTCCTCAAAAACTTCGGGCCCTATGCAGGCACCCAAACCATCAATCTCCGCCCCGAAAAAGACGGAAATCCCTGCCCGGTTATCCTATTTGGTGGCATGAACGGCGGCGGAAAAACCACCCTCATGGACGCCATTCGCCTCGCCCTCTACGGCGGTCGCGCCCAATGTTCCACCCGAGGCAATTTAAGCTACAGCGACTTTATTAATCAATGCGTCAACCGCCACACTCCCCCACTAGAAGAAACCCGCGTAGAACTAACATTTGAACAAGTCCAAGATGACCAATTAACTCAATTTAAAATTGTTAGATACTGGAAAAAACCAGATATCAAAGACACCTTAAGCATTCTCATATACAGCGAAATAGTCAAGGATTGGTGGTCGGACAAAGCCATTACCAACACTTGGGACGAATATATCGAAACCCTTTTACCAGTCGGCATATCCAACCTGTTTCTGTTTGACGGCGAACAAGTCAAAGAACTCGCCGAACTCGAAACTCCGCCCGAGTTTGTCGTCGGGGCGATTAAATCTTTGTTGGGTTTAGAATTAGCAGAACGCCTCGCTGTCGATTTAGAAATATTAGCAGGCCGCAAGCGCAAAGAAATTGCTGGCAAAAAAGACTTGGCAGCTTTAGAAAAAATTGAAGCAACTTTTCAGGAAATTAGTAACAAAAAACAATTTGCAACTGAAGAACAAGCCAGCCTGAAAAATAAATTAGAAAAAGCTCAAACAAATCAGCAAAAAGCATCAGACAAATTTATTTATCAAGGCGGAAAAATTGCAGGCGATCGCAGTCAACTAGACAGACAGCTAAACGACTACAGAAATCAAGCAGACAAAACCCGTCTAGCCATGATGGAATTGGCATCAAATATGCTACCGCTAGCGCTTATTTCACCCTTGCTAACCGCTGCAAAAACCCAAGCAGAAACCGAAGCCAGCCAGCAGCAAGCAAAGATTGCCCAAAATGTTATCAAACAAAGAAGCGATCGCCTTCTCAACTATATCGCCGAAATCTCCTTAAATCCCCAACAGCTAGATAAAATTCAAGACTTCATCCGCGAAGAAGATCGAGAACTCGAACAGCAAGCGGCAACCGACGCCCCGCCCTGGATGAACGCCGACAACAGCAACATCCAGCAATTAGAAAACCTCCTCGGCTACCAAATCAAAGCCGAAGAAACTCTCGTGGCCCAACAAATAGCAGAAATCACCCACATCGAAACAGAAATTGACTTCACCGACAGACAACTCGCCGCCGCAGCTTCCCCCGAAGCCTACGAGAAATTAGAAGAAGAAGTCAGAAATGCTCAAAAAGCAGTTGTAATCGCAGCCGCAGCCTTGGAATCCGCAAACAGTCGCATCGCAGAATTAGATAAAGAATTAGCCAAGACCCAGAAACAACTAGAAAGCTACAGTAGCGAATATATTACCATCAGAAACAGCCAACACGTCATCGCTTCGATCGCGAAAGCGCAAAATACCCTCAAACTCTTTAAAGAAAAACTCACCCTCAAAAAACTCAACAAACTCGAAATAGAGATTACCGACTGTTTTCGCTACCTGTTGCACAAAAGCGACCTGGTGCACAGAGTTGCGATCGACACTGACACATTTAGCCTGTCAATTTACGATCCAGAAGGCAAACCGGTACCCAAACACCGACTTTCGGCTGGTGAAAAACAACTGCTGGCGATCGCCTTTTTGTGGGGATTGGCCAGAGTATCCGGGAGACAGTTACCAGTTGCGATCGACACTCCCCTGGGCCGCCTCGACTCATCCCACAGAAACAACCTAGTCGAAAGGTATTTTCCCTCAGCCAGCCACCAAGTCATCCTGCTTTCTACCGACACGGAGATTAGCCAAACAGAATATGATAAGTTGCAAGAATTAGAGGCGATCGCCCACAGCTACCTCCTCAACTATGATTCGACCAAACGGCAAACTACCGTCGAAACTGGTTATTTCTGGGCATAAAAAACCGCGCCAAAATTTTTAGCAACCCCCTTGACTTTTCCGGGGAGTTGCGGTAGTATATATAGGATAATGGGATGGTTGCAAAAATTTTATTTTTGCAACCATCCCATTATGTTAGGATTCATCCTACTAAAAATATAATACCAAAAACCGCTGTATTTATCAAGCCCGCGCCCTGTAAAAATTTGTTAATTTTAGTTTTTTAACTCGGTCAAAAAACGTAAATTTAGAGGCTGAGCTTCCCAAATATTAACACTCTTTACCAGATATCAAACAATTCTCAACTCATGGAACCACCAGTCGATCGCATCTGCCTCTCTCAAACAGCCAAAGACCAACTATCTAAACTCAAACGATCGACTAAAATCGATCGGTGGAACGTCCTGTGCCGGTGGGGATTTTGCCGATCGCTCGCCGAACCCAGCATCCCATCGCCGGTACCGATTCCCAGCGACAGCAATGTCGAACTAAGCTGGGATGTCTTTGGCGGCGACATGGCGGACATCCTGATAATTGCTCTCAAGCAGCGGTGTCATCAAGACAATTTGGGCACGGAAAAGGAAACTCTCGCGAAACAGTTTCGCCTGCACTTGCATCGAGGTATTGGCTATTTAGCTGGCGATCCGAATATTAAGAAGATTGAAGATTTGGTGGCGATCGCGCTTTCTCCTGAGAAATTGAGAAATTAAACGAACCGCGAAGGCGCAAAGAACGCGAAGGAAGAAAGAGAAGGGAAGAGTTTACAATTTATTTGGGAGTGCTATCAGTGCCAATGTTTGGCTGTCGCGGCGGAGGATTTTATGGCAAATTACAAATTTGACCTGATAGAATAAGGGTTGGAAGGAAGTAGATGTTTGAAAGTAGTAGTTGAGGAGTTCCATGGGGCTATTGTTAAATTCGATGATTTCACAATAGGGAATTCCGGGCGATCGCAGTTACAGCAAACTGTCACTTCCTGCGCTGACTCGCTTGCCCTCAACGCCCAAAACCCCCAAACCCTCACCAAATCAAACATTCTTGCGATCGCCCTCCTTGTATTCCCAAGCTTAAAAGCAGACAATTTAACAACTGTACCACTAATAAAAACGGTTCGATCGTTCGGACTTTAGTCCGCATAAAGAAGGACTAAAGTCCGAACGATCGAACCTATTTGATTGCGATCTTTCGGGAGCATCTCAGTTTTGCATTTATAGTGCGAGCACGCAAGAGCTCGCGTATGCTACAAATCGCGATCGGGGACGCTCGCACTATAATAAAAAAAATGCTTTTTGCAAAATTGAGATGCTCCCGATCTTTCTTTTGGGCGATGAGATGACTAATGACTAAGGACTTTTGAGACCAAAAGCGGGAAAAAATGCCCTACTGGGCCTTGACCTTCCCCAATATCTAAAGCATATTTCAGAGCAGTAGTAACATAATTCTTAGCTAATGTCACCGCTGTAAACAAATCTTTATCTAATGCTAGATTAGCAGCGATCGCAGCACTCAACGTGCAACCAGTCCCGTGAGTATTCCCAGTATCAACCGTCTCAGTTTTCAACACATCCAGCCGCGTACCGTCAAACCAAACATCAATTCCCCGCAAATCTCCCGCCATCCCGCCACCTTTGACTAAAACAGCTTTCGCGCCCGATCGATAAATCTCCTGCGCTGCCGATCGCATATCATCTAAAGAAACAATCTCTCTTCCGCTCAAAATCTCAGCCTCAAAGCGATTAGGAGTTACAACAACCGCCAAAGGAATCAAATTATCGCGCAAAAATGCGATCGCCCCGTCGTCAATCAGTCGATCGCCCGATCGGGATACCATCACCGGATCGACAACCAAATTTCCTATATTCCAAGCTTCAACCTGGGAAGCAACTACCGCCATAATTTCCCGGTTTAGCAGCATCCCAGTCTTCGCAGCCTGCACCCCAATATCCCCAACCACCGCCTGGATTTGAGCGGCCACAGCCTCCGCAGACAAAGCATCCACCCGCGTCACACCCAAAGTATTTTGAGCTGTCACGCAAGTCAGAGCACTCGTACCATGCACGCAGTGAAAAGCAAAAGTCCGCAAATCCGCCTGAATCCCGGCCCCGCCACCGCTATCAGATCCAGCCACAGTCAAAGCCACAGGAATCTTAGATTTAATCATCTTTTGTGCAACCGCAGATAAACGCAAACAAACGCAGATAAATTCCATATTATCCGCGTTCATCCGTGTTCATCTGCCATCATCTGCGGTTCAAAATCCCCAACCAAATTAGCTATGATTAAAATCAAGTAAAGAATTATTGCAAATAAATATGAAACTCACCCGCATCGACCTCAACTCCTGGATCTTCCACATCGCAGGCCAAACCATCTTAGTCGATCCCTGGCTGGTCGATCCCCTCGTATTTTACGGTCAACCTTGGCTGTTCACCGCCTACCACAACACGCCCGTCGCCTTTACTCCCAGTACCTTACCGCCGATCGATCTTATCCTAATTTCCCAAGGCTTAGACGACCACTGTCACAGACCAACACTCGAAAAGCTCGATCGCACAATTCCCGCGATCGCCTCACCCACCGCCGCCAAAGTCCTCAGCAGTTTAGGCTACACCAATATCACATCTTTAGCAAATTGGCAAGAGTCTACATTTAAAGAAATATTACAAATAACCGCCGTACCCGGAGCCGAAATCCAGCCCGGACAAGAAGAAAACGGCTATTTACTCAAAGATTTAAACAGCGGCGAAACTCTTTATTACGAACCACACCTGCCGCCCTTAGAAAAAGTCAAACAGAAAATAGACACCGTAGACGTAGCAATCGCCCCCGTCATCGGTCAAATCTTCCCCTTCCTCGGACAAATCATCATCGGCCCTGCTGAGGCCCTGAAACTTGCACAAACCCTGAAACCTCGGTTTTTCCTGCCTACAACCACAGGAGATATCCGAGCCACGGGTATTTTACCAATGTTAGTGAAGTCGATCGGCAGCATCCCCGAATTTCGCGATTTACTCGCCAATTCGGGACTATCCACCCAGCTACTCGAACCCGAACCCGGACAAACCCTAGAAATTTTAGATTTTAGATTTTAGATTTGGGATTTTTTAGATTTTAGATTGATCTAAAATGCCAAATCCCAAATCTCAATAGATTTTAGATTTTTCAGATTGGAGATTTATCCAAAATCCAAAATCTAAAATCCAAAATCCAAAATCTAAAATCATTTGGGTGGGCGACGGTTGCGCAAAAACTCAGGAATATCCAATCCGAAATCCTGCGGTTTCGCTTTCGCATCCTGCGGCTGTTGAGCCGGAGTCACCGGCACAGTTGCAGCCCGCCAAGGAGCATTAACATTTTGCGCGCGCGAAGCCTGAGACGATGAGATCATTTCCCCCGAAAAACCAGTAGCGATCACAGTAATCTTAATTTCGCCCTGAAGCCGCTCATCAATCACCGCTCCAAAAATAATATTGGCATTCGGATCGACAACTTCATAAATCGTCTCAGCCGCCGCATTAACTTCATGCAGCGTCATATCTGTACCGCCAGTGATGTTAAACACTACACCTCTAGCGCCCTCGATCGAGGAAGCTTCCAGCAAAGGCGAAGAAATCGCCTGCATTGCAGCTTCCCTAGCCCGCGACTTGCCAGATCCCACGCCGATACCCATCAAAGCCGAACCCGCATCCGCCATTACAGCGCGCACGTCAGCAAAGTCAACATTCACCAAACCGGGAATTGTAATGATGTCAGAAATACCCTGAACCCCTTGGCGCAGGATATCGTCAGCAACTCGGAAAGCCTCTTGTACGGGCATTTGTTCCGAAATCACAGACAGCAGCTTGTCGTTAGGAATCACGATCAGCGTATCCACCCGGCTTTGCAAAGCCGCAATTCCTTCCTCAGCTTGGCTGGTGCGCCGCCGTCCCTCAAACGTGAAAGGCCGGGTTACGATGCCCACAGTCAAAGCGCCCATTTCTTTAGCCACTTCCGCGACAATCGGAGCCGCGCCCGTGCCCGTACCGCCACCCATGCCGGCCGTGATAAACACCAAATCGGCGTGATTCAAAGCATTAGCAACTTCGTCGCGAGACTCTTCAGCAGCCTTTTGTCCGATCGCCGGATTGCCGCCCGCGCCCAAACCGCGCGTCAACTTTTGTCCGACTTGCAAGCGTTTCGGAGCATTAGAGAGCACCAGAGCTTGGGAATCCGTATTCACGCACCAAAACTCGACACCAGAAACCTCGCTAGCAATCATCCGGTTAACGGCATTGCCGCCACCACCGCCAACGCCAATTACTTTGATTTTGGCGGCACTGCTGGGCATTATGTCTTTGGGATTGACCATAGGATCGATATCAATACTATCTACATTTACATAACCAGACTTGCGTCTAAACGGATTGGCGGAATCTAAGGCCACCGGAAAATTTTTTACTTCTTCCGAAGGGGGACTGTCTTGGTCAGACCCCTGACTATTATTAAGGTTCATGAGAGTCTGGGATAGTAGATTACAGCTTTTTAACTAAACTAAACGCCAATTCACCATCAACTATATGCTAATGTTGCGCGAAAAACTAACACTGGTCGAGGCTCAATGTTAGCAATCTCGGATTTGGCCGCTGTTGCTCGCCCATAGCTTGCATACCCCATCTAGGTGCTTGTGCACAAGGCACTTCTGGGCAAGGCAAAATGAAAAAAATGGATACCAGCCCTTAACGCATCGGATCGAACCCAAAGTTATGAATTTTTTTTCTGATGCGGATCGGTATCAAAAAAGTGTCCTTATTTCCAGTCTTGCGTATTGATGCCCAGATGTAAAAATTCTGATTGTCGATCGACTATACCTTCTCCCGCCTTTCCAAGACACAGGCTCAATTCTGAGCCGGAGTTGGTGCGGGAGTTGAACTCTCCAAACTAGGAGGGGGTTCTGGCAAGTGGACGATCGGGGCAGCAGGATTTTTCAAGTCAATGTAGGCTATTTTGCTTGAATCTAGCTGTTTTGGCAATTGTCGCATTCGGTCTAAAACTTTAAGCTGCTCGATAGTCTTGGAACTGTACGGCCCTAAGTGTACCGTACCGATCTCTGTTTTCAAGATCAAGTTATTTGGGTTTTGCCAATCTATCTCAAACACTTTCACAGTCAAGCCGCTGAGTCCTTGGTAAAACTTCGGCCACGAGGCTCGATACTGTTCCAAAGGCCCGATGACTTTTAAAGTTGGCAAAGAATGCTGGGGCCCGGTTCCCTGAGGGCTGACCGGTGCGATCGAACTATTGTCCGATCGCACAGCAGTATAGCTCTCTGACGGCATCCAGCCTCCGCGAGCATCCAGCCACCCCACCTTGTCCTTGTCGCTAGATTTCAACACCGCAGTCGGCTGTGCCACCGCCACCGGCAGCCTTTCTGACACTTCTATCGTCAAAGAAGGCGGAAACAAGTTGCGAGTCACCTTCGCTTTGGCGATCGGCCCCGTTGACTCCAGCTTTTGGGCCAGGGCCTGCGGTTGAATTCCCCACAGCGACTGCGGGTAAGACAGCGGCACCAAAGAGCGCACCGCCTTGTCCGACAGCCACTGATTGCCCTCCACCTTCACTTGTTCCGATCGAGCAATCAACCAAGCCGGCTGTGCAATCCACCACAGCAAACCCCCGGCGATCGCGCTCGCTGCCAACATTTGCCACATCAGGGCTGCCGATCGAGCGCGACGCTGCCGCCGCAACTCTTCGCGCCTGCGCCCTAACTCTTTTTGAGAAACCACTCCAAAACTAGCCATCTACCTCTTGACAATTTAACTAGACAGACGGGAATTCCCCCACTATACCGTAGTCGGTTAATAGGGGTTGACACTCGAGCGGGCTAAAGCCACGCTCGATTCTGCGGACAAAGCAGGCTTGGGCAATGCCCAAACTCTAACTCTCGCTGGGAGTCGTCAAGCACCGTCTATTCAGTCGGTCAAGGTTTACACCTAACTTACTGACTACTTTGATAGAGTCGAGGGAATAATTACTCATTCCCCCTCTCCTTCAAAACCGTACTTGTGACTTTCACCACATACGGCTCCTCAATGACCTGGCTC